>CAYWLM010000105.1:0-8460 GCA_964459125.1 uncultured Methylomonas sp.
CGATCCGCAAATGTTGATTTAATTTGCTCAAACCATTCTGGATGTCCATTTTCCTGAGCAATCGCTTGATATAGTTTATTACGATCTGCATTTTCTGCCGCAATCAATTTATTGACTTTATTACGATCTTTTAATGAGACATTGCCTCTTTCTGTCAATAATCCATCAGATTTAATACCAATCACTCCTTGTCGGTAAAATACATTTAACTCTGCAAAACGGGCACGCATACTTGCTGTGATACGTCTAATATCGGCACTATCAACGGACAAGTTTGCCTCGGCATGCGCTGAGCTAATAAACACGGAGACTGCCTGATCAACTAGCTTATAAATATTTGTTTGCCATTCAGATGATCGAGACTGAGGTGACTCCTGTTTTTTTGGATTTACAGGCTCCGTACTCTGTATATCCTGAATTATTTCATCCGCAACCTGCTCCGCCGCCGCCGCAGGAAAGTAGATATTAATCGTTACACATGCTGTTAAAAACAGTGCACTTAGAAAAGGTATTTTATTTATATTCATGATGTTGTCCCATTACTCAATAATGACCTCATCAGAGGCCGTAATTCTTTTTAGTCGATTTATTAATACATTCCAATCTAATCTAGGATTATAGCCAATGATATCAATTCTTGGCAGGCCTCCTCCTTTGATTAGATAAAAACCATTATCTATAGCTTCAACTCCCATCAATTGGCAAACGCCTTGATGCAGATAACAACCAAAACCTAATTTGTTATAGCCAAAGGTATTAAATATGCCTAGAAAGCTTCTAGATAATACATCTGTTGCGCCTCCCCCGCCAATACTTGCAATATTCTCTACTGCTTTCTGGCTTATTCGGTGGGTAGAATTGTCATCTTCGGGAGTGCCTAACCATGCATAAAAAGAAACGGGGTGCCAATTCTCCAGATACAAATTTTGCACAAAGCCTGATAAGCGCCCTTCTATATATCCTGTATTAAATTTACGAGTAAGTATACCTAAATCCAGATTATCCAATTTTATATCGGCATGAAATTGAGGTAGATGACTAAACAGCCCTGATGAAGCAAGGTTTTTAATACTTACTTCGCCATCAAATACTTGCATTTTTAATTCACCATCCAAAGACAAGGTTTTATCTTGATAGCGTACCGATGGGATATGACCATTAATGGTTCCCGAAAGAGGTGTCCAGTTAAGTGCTGTGGATAATTTTTCTAGTGATAGATTATTAATTGAACCGTCAAAATGCACAGTTGCATCATTATTAATCCCCGCAGCAGCAAAACTAAAGTTATTGATCGATAAAATCCCACCTAAAACCTTTAAATCTGCTTGTTTCAATAACTTAAGCTGCCTATCAAAGCTGATAAAATCGAGCTGCCCTGCTTGAAATGGAATCGCCTGAATTTTTAATTGCTGCCAGTTAATAAAAGAGGTTTGAGTAACTAACTGTTGCTTTGCCCAGTTTATCTGTGCGTCTGCTTGATTGATATATAAGCCTTGTTCTGCGGCATCTAGAACCAGATTTTTAAGCTCTATATTTACTTCCGATACGCTATCCTGTCTTAGCGTAAACCCAGCGTCAATTGAGCCCATCAAATCAATGCCAGCAAAGACACCAGACTCTAGAAACGGGAGTAGATAAACTGGTGCAGCAGACTTTAGCTGGGGAATATGTACAGACAAAGCCGCTTCTTCAATACTTAGCCCAGCATGATATTTCAGCCTTACATTACCTTGTAAAAATATAGTATCAGGGTGTTCAAAAGTAAGCATATCTATCTGGATTCTTCCCTGATCTGGCTGCCAAAGCCCGTTCGCCGTTAAAACAATCACATTGTTTCTATCGACTTGCAGAAATACCGGGTCTACAAACAATCCGCCTTCCTGAATACGACTATTATTATGCCACTGCCAGTCATTCTTTTGTTTAACCGCACTAAGCTCCGTTGCTAACATGAGATTTTCACTCGCCACACGACCGCTCCCGTCATGCAAGGATAAATTTTTCAATACAGCTGAAACGAGGAGAGTTTGTACAATGTCCTGCTTTCCCTTTAGCTGTATTTCAAAATCAACTAAACCCTGAGTTATCTCAGCTAAATCCAATGCAAACATAGCATTTAAATCGACAAGATTAACATTTTTGGCTTTAATATGTACTTGCCATTTTTCAGCATTTTCTTGAGCATAAATGGAGATTTGTCCACCAAATATCGACAAGTGGTTAATCTCTAGTTTACTTTTGTCATGATTAACCTGTAAGGAAAAATCGAATGCAAGTGTCTTAAATTGCTCTGAATGGAAACGGCCTAGCCCCCTTGAACAGTTTAAATAATTCTCATACCACACAATTTGCTGACACTGAATACTGAATGACGCGATGTGTTGCAGGGGGGGGGGTAAAACCAGTGTTGCTGAAGTGAGTGATACCTGAGGAGTTTGATTCAAGTGGGTTATTGTCAGTATTGCATTCTTTAATGACCAGTCCTCTGCCGTTATTTGATTCACACTAAAGGTCATAGAATCCACAGCATAGACACTGAAATCACAACAGAACACGAGAAAAATAATACGTGTACAAAATTTTAAACCCACATATTTTTTTTGCATTTTGTATAGCGCGCCTCAACGCTCATTAACTGAGTAAGCTTTGTGCCAGTTTTTCTGCGTAAATTAATTTTGCTTTTGCCTTTCCGTGGCGTCTAAGCATTTTTTGTAACTCTACCTCTAATTTAGCCAGGTCATCAGCAGAGGCTTCAATCTCTTTCTCTAAAAGTTGTTCTTTTTCATTCTGTAACTTTTCCACTTTTTGTTGAAAAAAGTTACATAAATCACGTGCATCTTCTAAAGAATCCATTATCTCAGCGCCATCAGCGGCCGTGCCATTTTCAGGCTCAGTATCTAGCTCAAAATCATGATTTGCCAAGGTTAGAACGATAGGTGGCAAATCCGATATTATCTCATCTAATGAATCTCCACTAATGCTCAGAAATTGCTGCTGATGCAATTTAAACGGTAAAAAAATCATATCCGCATCTGCCGACTCAACAATCAGCGTATCATGACTGATATTGGCAACTAACTTTAAGTCTGCTGGTATTCTGATATCAAGAAGGTGCTGTTGCAAATCATCAGTTTTAACTGCTTCACCGTTAATAGGCAAGCAAAGCAAACGCAACTCGCAGTCCTCCCAGGCTTCATTACGCTTCATAAGGTACGCTAACAACAAGGCTAAATGGCTGCTATGACCGCCTGACCACCATATATCAATACGCTTATTATCATCACTGACATAACGCATATCTGATTCGACTTTAGGTTCGACCAGAATTAATAAATTACACTCTAATTTCAGCGCTACTCGTAAATGCGCGACACTGGGCCGTGAACTCTGGCTATCACCCTTAATATGCCAGGGCAAAAGAATGGTATTGGCGCGCAATGGCCCGATACCATGCGCCTGAATTAAAGTATAAATACCAGTACTAATGGTTGGCGCAGCAAGCACCAAAGGAAATGCGTGTAGGTTCTGTTGCTGCAACTCCTCCAGTAAAGCGGCTTCTTCCTGTTGCCTACGCCTGACTAATTCAGCGCCTGAGCCCTGAACAATTTTGACCACCGAGGTAAAACCACTTTGTGCCTCTAACAAGGAACTAAACTGGTACAATATTTTACTCCCCGGGTAATGAATCGGGAACAATAGAATATTAGGCCGCCAATCACGTGGATGCTCAGGAGACAGATAAGCCGCTAACAAATGCTCACGCACCCGGAATAAGTGAAAGGATCGCCAGCCATCGGCCCAGCGAGAACGCATGCCCGTATTGCGTAAATAATAATAAATGGCAATTAAAATCGCCAGTGCAATAACGCCAGCAATGATATTAATGGCCAGCATAGCACCTAAACATAGCATACCGCCCAATAAACTGAGACTTTTGTTAAACCAGCGAAATGCAGGACGAAACGAGGGACTCTCAGAAGAGGCCTCAAAGTAAGTCGCAAAATTGATCAAACCATAGGAAATCAAGAAAAACATACTGACCACAGGCGCAATCATATTAAGCTGTCCCATAAACACGGTTAACAACGCGATAACTGCTGATAATAAAACGCCTCGACGCGGATTATCAGTTGCCCCAACTCCTTTGGCAAAAGGCAATAAACTCCGCCATAAACGATCACTTGCTAAAGATTGTAATACTCTGGGCGCACCTAAAAACGAAGCTAATGCAGATGAGAGTGTCGCCGCGAAAACACCCGCGACAATAGTATAGTCAAGAGCAGCCACTTGAGTCATCGGGTTGGGAATATTAATCAAATCTGTTTTAGCCATCGATCCTGCATAAAAAAACACCGCTAATAAGTAGACTAAAATCGATAAAAAAACTGCACTAAAGGTACCTACAGGCAGGCTATAAGTTGGATTTTTTAAATCACCGGACATATTTACACCCTGTGTAAAACCAGTTACTGCAGGGAAAAATAAAGCAAACATGACCCAAAACTGAACATTATTATCTACTGCAGTCCAGTTACTGGCTAATATCTCAACATCCCAGGACTGGGCAGCCCCCCAGAAAAATGAAACAAGCGCCAGAGCCAGAATACCCATAACGCCAAATTGCACACGGTTCGCCCATTCAGCGCCCAGCCAGGCAAAAAAACCCAGCACCAAAATCGCTATAGCCGCTAATGACTGGACACCCAGTGGTAATGTATCAGGTAGCATGGTGATCAGTATTTCTGCAAAACCAAGACAGTAAAAACCGATGGAAATGGCCTGCGCTAAAAATAGAACAATACCAATAGCGCCACCAAAAGCGTGACCTAAAGTCCGAGAGATAATGTAATAAATTCCCCCGACCTTAACTTGTAAATTAGTAGAAATTGCCGCAAGAGATAAACTACTGAGCACAGAAATTGAGTTGGCTAATACTAAAATAATCAAGGTTTGTGCTACACCAGCGGTACCGATAATATAGCCCAGGCGCAAAAATAGAATAATGCCAAGAATAGTAAGAATACTAGGTGTGAAAACACCAGAAAAAGTGCCTAATTTAGCCGATGTTTTCATCGAGTGTCTGCTTGTTATAAGTTGCTAGCGGTTTTATAAAAAAGCTGTCGCCATACCTAAGAAAATGAAAAAGCCGAATGCATCAGCAAAAAAAGTAACCAGTACATGAGCGCCCATCGCAGGGTCTAAATTAGATTTATGACGCATCCATGGAATTGAAACAGCAACAAAAGCAGTCAGCACAAAATTTAATAGCATTGCTATACCCATCACCGCACCGATTCCAGCACTGTAGATACTGCCGACGAAAACGCCCATGATACCACCCCAGATCAAGCCATTGATTAAGCTAATACCCACTTCCTTGAAATAGAACTGGCGAATATTATGATCTGTTACTTGCCCCAATGCCAGAGAACGAATAATCAAAGTGCAGGCCTGGTTGCCTACGTTACCCGCGGTAGCACTGACAATCGGCATGAGGGTTGCTAATATGACTAATTCAACAATTTTATCTTCAAATATGCCAATTACGCGCGTAGCAATAAAGGCAGAAGATAAATTAATAGCTAACCATAGCCAACGGTTTTTTGCACTCGAAAAAACACCGGAAAAACGGTCTTCACTATTAACAAAACCAATTTGGCGAAGCATTTTCTGCTCCGCGCTTTCATGCATAAAGTCGACAATATCATCCACGCAGATACGGCCAATAAGTTTGTTTTCATCATCAACAACGGGAGCAGCATTTAATTCATAACGATTGAAAGTAAATGTCGCTTGCTCTGCACTATCACCAGTCGCGAAGGTAATCATACTGTGATTCATCACCTCACTGACTTTTTTGTCAAATGGAGAGGTAATTAGTTTTTGCAGCGGCAACAAGCCTAGCAAAGTATTATGCTGATCAACAATATAAATATAGTGACTATGCTCAGGCAAAGTACCTAATTTACGACAATAGGCAAGTATCTCATTGACACTGTCCTCTGGTCTTGCAGTCAGTATACTGTAATCCATAAGCGACCCAACCGTACCGGTAGGATAGGATAATGCGTCTTCAAGTTGCGTGCGCTGCTCTGCTGTCAGCGATTGCAAGATAAGATCGACCGCCTGCTCAGGCAAGCTTGAAGCCAAGTTCGCCAAATCACCTATTTCCGCGCTTTGCAAATTATCTGCAGCGTTTACCATCTCATCTATCGGCAAATCTGCCAGCATTGATTCTCTAACTTGTACAGATAAGGACAATAGTATGTCACCACGTTGTTCTACTGGAATCTGCATCCAGACATCGTGCCGATCTTCTGTTACTAAACTTTCCAGAATATATGCAATATCAGCAGCATGTAAATGGCTAAGCTTTTGCTTTAGACGCTGTTGCAGTTGTGCACTTAACTTAATAGAGGGTGTTTGCGGAGGTTGTGAGCTTTTCGGTGTTTTATGCTGAATCAAAAAATGCTGAACATCAACCAATACTTGCTTGAGATGATCTTTACTAATAAACCCGTTATGCATAATGGACTCCTTGATTTTAATATTAAGAAATAAGCTATTTTGATCGATAAATCTGAAAATAACATATATCTTATTGCATGCGCCAAACGCATGAAAATTAAGTAGCATACTTGCAAATCACATCGAAAAACAAGTGTACCAGGCTGCTTCAGTCAGCCTTTTATCAGACTGACCGGGTATTTTCGGGCAAAAGTTTCAAGTTCAGGTAATAATAAACTCGTCATCATCATTCATAGAGGGCGTAATATGATGATCCTGGAAGTGCTCTAATTGCTCGGCTACTTCCTTGTAATCTTCAAATTTAGCTAAGTGATAAACGGCTTCGCCCTCATAAACAAGAGGAATTTCCGAACGACCAATCACTAATCCATTATAAGGAGAAAGTACTTCAACTTCTGCATTGCTGATCGGATCGCTGATAACACCTAAAACTTCTTTACGCTTAATATAAGCGCCTAACGGTTTGACCGTACGAAAAATACCACTTGCAGAGGCCCTTACCCAGCTACTGGAACGCGCGATATAAGGCTCTTTTATCCCTTTTCTATTTTTCCTTGGATTAATCATATTCAAGTGTCCCATAACTTCTAATATGCCCTGCAGTCCTGCACGTATGCAAAACTCATCAAAGCGTAAAGCTTCTCCCGCCTCATAAAGCAACATCGGAATACCCTGCTCTGCCGCTGATTCTCTCAAGGAACCATCACGCAAATTAGAGTTGATGAGTACCGGCACATTAAACGCTTTGGCCAAAGCCAAAGTCTCTTCATGATCCAAATTAGCACGAATTTGCGGCAAATTACTGCGATGAATCGCTCCAGTATGTAAATCAATCCCATGAGTACATTGCGCAACAATCTCGCGCATAAATAACTCTGCCAGCCTCGCAGCTAGTGAACCTTTTGCCGAACCAGGAAAAGACCGGTTCAAATCACGGCGATCAGGCAAATAACGAGAATGATGAATGACGCCATAAACATTAACCATTGGAATAGCAATTAAAGTACCGCGCAGTCGTTTTAACGCCGGCTGTTTTAATAAGCGCCGGACAATTTCCACGCCATTCAATTCATCACCATGAATCGCTGCGCTAACAAACAACCTGGGCCCAGAGTGTTTGCCATGAATCACATGCACAGGCATAGTCATTGGAGTATGCGTATATAAAGGTGGTAAGGGCAAATCGACCACCAAATTACTCCCCGGATTTATGACCTGGTCATTAATAATGAGAGCGGTTTGCATATCAACCTTTGCCATGAGTACGGGTTCTGGAAAGCGTACTATTTGTATTTATAGGCGCTATCTTTCTTTCTATGCATTGGATAATTAAATCAGCAACATCTTTACCACTAGCCCCTTCTATACCTTCAAGACCAGGTGATGAATTGACTTCCATGACCACAGGACCATGATTAGAACGTAATATATCCACACCACAAACATTCAAGCCCATAATTTTTGCAGCCCGCACTGCTGTAGAGCGCTCTTCAGGGGTTAATTTTGCCAGCGTTGCACTACCGCCCTGATGTAGATTAGAACGAAACTCACCTTCAGCCCCTTGTCTTTTCATCGCCGCAACCACTTTTCCATCGATTACCAAGCAACGAAGATCAGAACCACCCGCTTCTTTAATAAATTCCTGCACCATAATATTCGCATTCAACCCCATAAATGCCTGAATCACACTTTCAGCCGCTTTATGTGTTTCAGCCAAGACCACACCAATCCCTTGAGTCCCTTCTAATAATTTAATAACCAGAGGTGCGCCCCCGACCTCAGAAATTAAATCTTTAATATCATCTGGATTGTTAGCAAAGCCAGTAACGGGTAAACCAATACCCTTACGCGCCAATAACTGTGTAGAACGTAATTTGTCGCGTGAACGGGTAATTGCCACGGATTCATTCAGAGGGAAAACGTTCATCATTT
>CAYWLM010000106.1:0-8434 GCA_964459125.1 uncultured Methylomonas sp.
ATACTGATATTTTAAGATTTTTTTAATTTGGCTGTGAGTTGTACGTAATCAGGTACATTTATGACGACTCTGATATTGCAGCTACAAACTTAAGACGGGACATACGACAGGAGTGAAATAACTTTAGCTATTTCCGAAACAGCAATAGCTAAAGCTATTGTACTCCTGCATAGGGAATGGAATCTCCATTGTCCCGTCTTAAATTTGTAGCCGATATTGCTTATTCAGGTAACAAAAGCATCTTGTATTTGTCGTTTTGAGAAAAACCCCATAGGCTCTGCTCCAGTCTTAAAATCAGGATTGCATGTGAACATAACGTGAACGTATTAATGCATTGCGTTCACGCGATGTTCACATACATTGCCTTAAACTCTTAAGCAAATGTTCCACCAGCCTGACAGAGGTACTCTATTTATGAACAGCAATATATCAGTAAAATCCACAAAGATTACTTTGCTGCAGTGGTTTGACAGCAGTAAAGAGCCAGGTAGCCACGCTAATATTGAAGCTATAGACTGGATGCGTGTCATTCCTTTTATATTGATGCATCTTGCCTGTTTGCTGGTTTTTGTTGTTGGCTGGAGTCCTGTTGCCTTATGGGTTGCCCTGGCGTCTTATTTATTACGTATGTTTGCCATTACCGCGTTTTATCACCGCTATTTTTCACATAAGGCATTTAAAACCAGCCGCGTGTGTCAATTTATCTTTGGTGTTTTAGGGGCGACCGCAACCCAAAGAGGTCCTGTCTGGTGGGCGGCAAATCACCGCCATCATCACCGTTATTCTGATACTGATCAAGATATACATAGCCCTCGACAGGGTTTTATATGGAGTCATATGGGCTGGTTTCTCAGCCTGAAACACTTTAATACCAAAACCAAATGGGTGCGTGATTTGCAGAAATTTCCTGAATTACGCTGGCTGGACCGTTTCGATATCCTGGTGCCTGTTGTTTACGGTATTGCCATGTGGTGTCTCGGGGCATGGCTAGAAGCCTATTACCCGCAACTGAATACCAGTGGCTGGCAGCTATTTATCTGGGGCTATATGGTCTCTACCGTGGTGTTGATTCATTGCACTTTATTTATTAACTCCCTGGCACATATGTATGGCAGTCAGCGCTTTGATACCGGTGATGATAGTCGTAACAACGGTTTACTTGCTTTAATTTCGCTGGGCGAGGGCTGGCATAACAACCATCATCATTATCCGGTATCGGCAAAACAGGGGTTTTACTGGTGGGAAATTGATATCAGTTATTATTTATTACGCTTAATGGCGCTGTTGGGTTTGATTTGGGATTTGCAGGAGGTGCCTGCGCATCGACTATTGAGTAAGCGTTTACCAAGGATTTAATGATGAAAATTGCAATTGTAGGCAGTGGCATTTCGGGCTTGTATGCCGCTCATTACCTCAGCAAACAGCATGATGTGACGGTGTATGAAGCGAATGCCTATCTAGGCGGTCATACAGATACTCATCACTTAATGCTCAATGATCACAGCTATGCGGTGGACACCGGATTTATTGTGTTTAACGAACACAATTACCAGAATTTCTGCCGTTTTATTAAGGAACTGGGTGTTGATTCACAGGCGACAGATATGACGTTCAGCGTCAGTGATAGTGCAAGTGGCCTGGAATATAACGCGACCACCATGGATAAGTTATTTTGCCAGCGCAAGAATTTATTCAGTCCGCGCTTTTATCGTATGGTCTGGGATATTATTCGTTTCTATAAACAAGCGCCTGAACTATTGCACAGTAAAGATGATCAGCAAACCATTGGTGACTATCTGCGCAGCAATCATTATAGCCAGACCTTTATAGACGACCATATTTTACCTATGGCCTGTGCTTTATGGTCCGGTCCAGCACATGTTTTACAGCAGTTTCCCGCACGCTATCTGGTCGCCTTTTTAAATAATCATCAAATGCTGCAGCTTGACGAGCGCCCACTATGGCGCACGGTTAAAGGTGGGTCGGATAGTTATGTGCAGGCGTTCAGCAAACAGTTTTCCGGACAGTTGCGTTTACATACTCCGGTGCAAATTATCAGTCGCAGTAAAGACGGTATCAGCATCAGTACCGAAAAAGATCATAAAAGTTACGATCAGCTTATTATGGCCTGTCATAGCGATCAGGCGCTGGATTTATTATCCGATGCAACACCTGAAGAAACCGAGATACTGGGTGCCATTAGCTATCAGACTAATCAGGTTGCCTTGCATACCGATGCACACCTAATGCCTAAACACCCTAAAGCCTGGGCTAGCTGGAATGCACTCAAATTACAGCAGCACTCTGGTTTATGCACAGTGAGCTATTATATGAACTTGCTACAGAACATTGACTGTCCGGAGCCTTTGATTGTCACTTTAAATTGCAATGACCTGATCGACCCGGAAAAGATTCTGGTTAAACGCAACTACCATCACCCGGTTTATACCCCGAAAACTCTGGCAGCACAGAAGCGTCGACATGAAATTAGCGGTCATAACCGTACGTATTATGCAGGTGCTTACTGGGGCTGGGGGTTTCATGAAGACGGTGCTAAAAGTGCACAGGATGTGGTCGATAGCATACTCGCAGATCATGACTGAATTAAATAGCCGCTTATGTGTTGGCACGGTGCGCCATCGCCGTTTTAGCCCGAAACAACATGACTTTAGCTATCCGTTGTTTATGAGCCTGATTGATCTGGATGAGCTGGAGCTAGTGATCGCCACCAGCCGCTGGTGGTCTAAAGAAAGCTTTAATCTGGTCAGTTTTTATCGACGTGATTATATCGGTAAACCCGGACAGACCATTCAGCTTGCTGTGCAGGAGAAAATAAAGCAACACACAGGCAAGGATTTCTGCGGGCGCATCTGCTTGTTAACTAATTTGCGTTATCTGGGCTATGCTTTTAATTCAGTCAGCTTTTATCTGTGTTATGCAACAGGGAGCGATTACCCCGATTATATTCTTGCCGAAATCACCAATACTCCCTGGAACGAACGTCACTGTTATGTACTGGACTGCCAAGCAACAACAGATCAACAAGGCAAATATGCTTTTAGCTTTGCCAAGCAGTTTCATGTTTCGCCGTTTATGCCGATGGATTTACAGTATTGCTGGCACGTTAAACTGAGTCCTGAATCGACCACTATACACATAAGCCTGACACAGGATCAGCAACACTGTTTCGATGCCACGCTGCAATTACAAAGTATCGCGGTTAACCCACAGACTTTACGCAATATACCGCTGCGCTTTCCCTTTATGACCCTGAGGGTAGTCTTGGGTATTTACTGGCAGGCTTTGCGCCTGTGGCTGAAACGCGTGCCAGTATACGACCATCCCGTTAACTAAATAATACGAGGAATCATTATGAATGCATCAGTAGAATCGTTAACAACACCTGCCAGCCGTCTGGATTTATTCTTACGACGTTCCTTGCTGGATAAGCTGGCAAAAATTGAACATGCGCGTTTAAGCATTACTGACCCGATAGGCAGTTATGAATTTGGTTCAGATGCTGCAAACGATCTTAGTGCTTGTATTGTGGTGACCGATCTAAGTTTTTATCGTAAATTAGCTTTGGGTGGTTCTATCGGTGCCGCCGAAGCCTATATGGATAGACTCTGGACGACAAGCGACCTGACTAAAGTCATCCAGATTATGGTGCGTAACCGTGATTTGCTGGACAGTATGGAAGGCGGTTTTGCGACGCTGGCAAATAAATTTCTCACTACCTGGCACCAAAAAAATCAGAATACCGCAAGCGGCAGCCGTAAAAATATTGCTGCGCATTATGATCTGGGTAATGATTTTTTTAATCTATTTCTTGATCAGCACGGTATGTATTCATCAGCTATTTTTTATACCCCGGAGATGAGTCTGGAACAAGCCTCTACTGCGAAACTGCAACGTATCTGTGCAAAGCTTGATTTACAGGCAAGTGATCACTTAATAGAAATTGGTACTGGCTGGGGTGGTTTTGCCGCCTATGCCGCTAAAAACTATGGTTGTAAAATTACCACCACCACTATTTCTGTGGAACAGTTTAATGCCGCCGAACAACGCATGTTGAGAGAAGGCGTTGCTGATAAAGTGACCGTGATCATGCAGGACTATCGTGAGTTACAAGGTCAGTATGACAAGCTGGTTTCGATAGAAATGATCGAGGCTGTCGGGCATCAATATTTAGATACTTATTTACAAAAGTGCGCCAGCCTTTTGAAGCCGGAAGGACTGGCTGTGATCCAGGCAATTACCATCGAAGACCAGCGTTATCAGCAGGCCTTAAACAGCGTTGATTTTATTCAGCGATATATATTTCCTGGCAGTTTTATTCCCTCAGTCAGCGCTATTGTTAACAGTAGCGCTACACAAAGCGATATGCGCTTGCTTAACCTGGAAGATCAAGGTGCAAGTTATGCACTGACCTTAAATCATTGGCGCCAGCGTTTAATGAGCAACCTGGAAACAGTTCGCCAACAAGGCTATAGCGAAGAATTTATCCGCATGTGGGAATTTTATCTGTGTTATTGCGAAGGCGGTTTTCTGGAAAAATCCACCTCCAGTGTACAGTTGATGTTTGCCAGACCGGGCAATCGACGTCAGCAGTGGTTATCTGATGATGCAGCGTAGCAATTTAATCAACCTGCTCTGCTTACAGGTTCTGTGGTTTGTAGCCGTGATCGGTGCGTCGGCAGGGCTAGTCTCGCCAGCATTTCTGATACTTAATGCCTTTATGGTCTGGCAGTTGCTCCCGGCTAATCGAGAACAGGGGGATTTTTCCTTAGTATTAGTCGCATTATTGCTAGGTTTTATTTTAGATAGTAGCTGGATCAGTTTAGGCTGGATACAGTATTCCAGCCCGAATTCCATAACCAGACTGGCACCGATATGGATCCTGTTATTATGGATGGGTCTGGCACTCACGCTTAACCATTCATTAGCCTGGTTACAGCAAAGACTTGGACTTGCGGCATTATGCAGTGCAATTAGCAGTCCCTTATCTTATTTAGGCGCCGAACGTCTGGGTGCATTACAGCTGAAAGGGGATTTCTGGCTATGGTTTTTTAGCATGGCTTTAAGCTGGAGCATCATAGTGCCGTTTTTATTATGGCTAGCACATAAATTACGTACATCAGATGTCATATAGCCTATATTGGGAGCTTGCGCAATACAAGACAATCCATGCTCTCGATTTCGCGTATTACGCAAGCTCGATCCTCAAGCGTAAAAACACCTAAGGAGATACTTGAATGACTGAATTAATCATCGTTGCGCTGTTTGCCAGCCTTGCCATGTTGATCGCCTGGCTACACCAGCAACACACTAAAAATGCAGGTATTGTTGATGTCGTCTGGGCATTCGGCATGATGCTCGCTGGACCTTACTATGCCTTTTCAGGTTCTGCTCCTTTGGGTTTGCAATGCGCTTTAGCCGCGCTAACTTTTATCTGGTTCTTGCGTTTAGGCTGGCATTTACTAAAGCGCTTTAAAGGTGAATATGAAGATGGCCGTTATCAATCCATGCGTAAAGCCATGTCCGGTCATGAAGGTCTGGGTTTTTTTGTATTCTTTCAATTGCAAGCCGGTTTTATCTGGGGATTATCCCTGCCTTTCTGGGCAGTTGCGCAAAATACATCGCCAAGCTTGTTAGCTATTTGCAGTGGCTTATTGCTTGCGCTGATTGCCCTATGGGGAGAAAGCACCGCCGATCAACAACTTGCCGAGTTCAGAGCTCAGCCGGAAAACAAAGGTCGCAGTTGCCGTCAGGGCTGGTGGCGCTATTCACGTCATCCGAATTACTTTTTTGAATGGCTGCACTGGTTTGCTTATCCATTGCTAGGCTGGGGCAGTGAATACCAGATACAGCTCTGGCTAGCACCGCTGGCCATGTTTGCTTTTTTATATTTTTTTACCGGTATTCCTTATACCGAACGCCAGGCTTTATTAAGTCGTGGCGAGGATTACCGCCACTATCAACAAACCACGTCCGCATTTTTTCCGTGGTGGCCGCGTAATAAACAAATTTAAAGGAGATAAACCATGCAACTGATTGACCTGGCAGAACAGCAAAAATTACCTGATTATTTGATTCGGCTGGGCATACGCCGATTACTTAAAGTCCGTTTGCGCGATGAATTTGCGCAGGATATTGAACAGCAGAGTGAGCGCTATCGCGCCTTGCTTGATGAACTGCGTGCCAGCCCTATCGCCATTGCAACCGTTGCCGCGAATGAACAGCATTATGAAGTGCCTGCCGGTTTTTTTCGTCTGGCTTTAGGTGAACACCTGAAGTACTCTTCTTGCTACTGGGATGAGCATACCGACAATTTGGATCAGGCCGAAGCGAAAATGCTGGCCTTGTATCTGCAAAGAGCCGAATTAAGCGAAAATCAGGATATTCTCGAATTAGGTTGTGGCTGGGGATCATTGACTTTATATATGGCAAAACACTTACCAGATAGCCACATTACAGCAGTGTCCAACTCCCATTCGCAACGCGATTATATTATGCAGCAGGCCCATGAAAGAGGCTTAGACAATGTCGAAGTGATCACTTGTGATGTCAATCAGCTGGAACTGGATCGCCAGTTTGACCGTATCGTTTCCATTGAAATGTTCGAGCATATGCGTAATTATGAGTATCTGTTAGGTAAAGTTGCCAGCTGGCTTAAGCCGCAAGGTAAATTATTTGTGCACATATTCTGTCATCGCTACCTTGCTTATCCGTTTGAAACCGAAGGCGATGATAACTGGATGGGGCGTTATTTCTTTACCGGTGGATTGATGCCCGCGCGCGATACCTTATTGCATTTCCAGCAACATTTAAAGATACAATACCAATGGGATTTATCGGGCGTACACTACCAAAAAACAGCTGAAGCCTGGCTACAAAATACCGATCAGCATCAACAGGCAATAATAGCACTGTTTAGCGAACGCTATGGTCAGCAGGAAGCGAAATTATGGCTGCAGCGCTGGCGTATTTTCTTTATGTCCTGCGCCGAATTATTTGGCTATCAGCAGGGTAATCAATGGCTGGTAACGCACTACCTGTTTAACAAGGATTAGTCTTTATGAGTAAAAAAGGGCTGCATTACAAACTGATCAAGGCATTTTTATTGCAGATCATCCTGATCAGCGCCGCCACGCTGTTTGGTGTATTTGCGGCGGCAAAAGTCGTCGAAGATGTGTTGCTTCAATCGGCTCTGAAAGGTGAAGCGGCATACTTCTGGAAGTTGTATCAACAGGATCCTGATTACCCCAGACCGAACACCTTGAATATGACCGGTTATCTGGCTACGAGTACTGATTTTTCCGAAGTGCCCGAGGCATTGCGTCATCTTGAACCAGGCTATGCGCGCGTAGCCTTCGGCGGACGCCAGCCGATAGTCTATGTGGAAGATTTAAATGCTACCCGCCTGTTTCTGGTATTTGATGAACAACAGGTATCCGATCTGTCGTTTTATTTTGGCGTCGTGCCTTTAAGTATAGTCCTGATAATGATTTACTTATTTGCATGGCTCGCCTATCAGCAAACCCGCAAGGCAATTTCACCAGTCGTTAAACTCGCACGTCTGGTCGATCAGTTTAATGTCCGTGAACAAAATCTTGATGAACTGGATCTGACTAGCCTGCGCGAATCTTCAGACGGCGAGGTGCTGATCCTGGTCGATGCGCTGATTCATTTTACCAAAAAGATTGATTCCTTTATCGAACGTGAGCGTAATTTTACCCGCGATGCCAGTCATGAGTTACGTACCCCGCTGGCAGTAATCAAGAGCTCGCTTGCTCTATTGCAAAAACGCAGTGATTATCAGCCTAGCGAAAACAAAGCAATCCAGTTAATCGATCGCACCGTGCGTGATATGGAAAGCCTGATAGCAACCTTATTGCTATTGGCACGCGAGGAATCATCGCCTTTGCCGGAAGATGATATAGTCGTCAACGACCTGCTGAAAACATTAATCGAACAACTACAACGCACTATCATTAAGCCGCAAATCCAGATCGTTATCCAGGAAAATAAACTGCTAACTATCAAAGCACCGGAAAAAGTACTGAGTATTTTGCTTAGTAATATTCTGAAAAATGCCTTTAGCTACACCGAACAAGGTCAGATTGTTATCAGTATTGACCAGCATCAGATTAGTATCAGTGATAGCGGTGTCGGGATAGCCTCGGATAAATTACAAAAAGTCTTTGATCCGTTTTATCGAATCAGCAGCGATAGCAAGGGCCATGGTCTGGGTCTAGCAATAGTCAAGCGCTTGTGCCATCGCTTTGGTTGGTCTTTAAAAGTACATAGTAAACCCAATGAGGGTACTTGTGTCAGTGTGTTTTTTTAGAACTAACAAGAGAAATTTATAAACAAATCAAGTATCCGCTATAAATTCTAGGGAGGCACAAAATTTCCCTGAGATTTTTCTTCA
>CAYWLM010000107.1:0-8301 GCA_964459125.1 uncultured Methylomonas sp.
AGCTTGGCGATACAGGCATGAAAACCGGATTCTGGCTAGAGGAATTTGCTGCGCCTTATTATAATATTTAACGCTGCAAGTGCCGAAATTACCCTTGCGTCTCCCAAGGGAGGACGGCCTCCTCTGGACCCAAAAAGTGATGATCCTGCTGTGCAAACGGGAGTTACCCGGCGTTTTAAAAATGATCCAGATGCTCAGGTTCAGTTAGCTAATGCTCTCAAGTTAGCGGAGGTTTCAGCTGAAGATTATGATGGTGTATTTTATCCCGGGGGGCACGGGCCGTTATGGGACTTAAGCAATGATGGGTATTCTATCGCCATCATTGAAGCAATGTATGCGGCGGGAAAGCCTGTAGCAGCTGTATGCCATGCTCCAGCTGTCCTTCTGCATGCCAAATCTGCGGAGAACAAGCCTTTGATTCAGGGGAAATCAGTAACCGGCTTTAGTAACACCGAAGAAGCAGCTGTGCAGCTTACCTGGATAGTACCTTTTCTGCTTGAAGACAGCCTAAAAGCAACAGGCGCCAATTATGCAAAGGTCGACGATTGGCAATCTTATACTGTTACTGATGAAAATCTAGTGACCGGGCAAAATCCCGGATCATCTGCAGCCACTGCAAAAGCGGTATTAGAACTACTTGCAGCAAAGCACTCTTAGGAATGTATTGTTCACGCAGATAAAAAGATGTTATAAATCAAGGCTGCACAGGTTGCGGCTTATCGTATAACAGCTAGGATTACTGAAGCAGGTATGAAACTAGCTCGGCGGACTGTCAAGGAAAAAATTGAACAGTATGGAGACTTTACTATTGCTTAATCATTGAATTAAAAAGTTCAATATGCGTTGCGGCAGAGCTTAGATGTAAAAGTTTATTTAAACGACAGGAAACGGGTTCAGTGTTTGCACGATGCAGGGTAATAATCTCACCCGTCTGGAACTTGTTATCATTAAAAATCACACTGTCTGCTGAGTTAAGTGCTTTTATTCCTGGTAAGAAAATAGCCCATGCATAAAAAGAGTCATGATTGGGTAGGGAAATATAGCAAATTTCAGATTCTAGTGCTAATAGCTTGATGCCTAATTGCAATTTATGTTCAGTTAACTGCGCTAACCTGCGAATTATGCCAATTTCCATAGTATCGTTTTTATTTATACTGATAATATCGCCAATTTCCAAAGTATTGTTATTATTTATACTGATAATATCGCCAATTTGTAGTGTTGTCTGATTAATGTCAGTATCAAAAAGAATCCTGTAGCCATTAATGCTACTATCTTCAATATTAAATGTATCCGGCTTAATGGGGGCTTCACTTTGAAACTTTGTATCAGAAGTAGCCCAGATATTTTGGCTAAGAGAATCCTTCATAGCTTGATCGGTTTTGCGTTGTTCGTTTCTTGATAGCTTCATTCGATGACGTTCTATTTCTATGGTATCTAATAATTCATAACCCTGCGTGACTAACTGCAAGTCGGGCACTGTATAGCCTTTAATTACAAGTCTGGAGGCGTTTTGATCAACGCAGTCTGCATTTTTTGCACTGGGTGTCAATGAGCTAGTATCGTACAGTTGTTTAATAATACGATTAAAGCCAATAATGCCATGGCGCTCAATTTGATGATTAAAACGAGTGAATTTTCGCTTTTGTGACAGACTCAAAGATTTTGATGCCTGTATGATAAACTCGCGATTTATAGCTTTGATAACGCCTGTTCCTGGTGCCTTATGCGTGGCATTTTTGTTAATGTCTATAGCAGCAGTATAGGCAGAAAAAAAACCTATGGTGCTGTGTTCGGATTGTTTAAGGCGAGTTAAATGAGTAGGTGGCTTATCTATTGTTAAATCGAAGCCAGAATATCGGGAAGTTTTTTCAACAGGGAATTCTTTGCTCAGTAGCATTTCGGAAGTGTGTTTTTCTACATAAGCGGAAATAATTTGCATATCGCGTGGGCGAAATTGCTCTAATACACAGTGGTGAAGTGCTAATAGATGTTTGAATGCCTTGCTAACGGTGTTACTGTGATAAGCATGCTGCTCAATAATTAAATCTTGTATTTTTAGTCTAGATGCTAAGCCATAGAACTTATAAGCTTGTTTCCAGAAGTCAGGGTAAGTTTGTTGATAGATTTCAGAGATACTAAGGTAGGCATTAATTAAGGCTTGCAAACCATAAAATAATGTTACTGCAAGCGACAGGTCGCTTATTTCACTAAGACAGCTTTCGAAGCCATTAGCCAGCTCTGCATATATTGATATAATATTTTGCATATTTTTCTTGTCTTGTTTTGCAAGCGGAAGCGAGCTATTTAAAATAGGTTTGCTCAGCGGTGCTAAAAAAATATGCATGGATTTATAGATGCTTTCCAGTAGCATTGATTTTTGTTGTTTAGCTAAGGTATTTTCCTGATTGATTGCCAGTATCGCTAATAATACTTGATGCGTCTGATCCGTAGCGGAGTTATTTTTCAGAGAAGATAGCCATTCATTAAATGCCTTAGTGGATAATTCAAAAGGAACCTGGAAGTGAGTGTCTTTAGGAGTTGTTTTAAATTTATAAGTATCCATTTGTGTCCTTCTAGAAAATCATCATGCTTGATTAAAATGTAGGCTACTCTGTATTAGAATTCTAATAGGAAAGTATTGTTAAGGTACAGAAAAACATACTTGTTGTGCCTAATTTAAGTATAGACGTAATATTGGAAAATTAAATAATTAAATCAACCCTGTAACAGGGTGCGTGCCTTTATTAAACGTAAACGGCAGAATGTGATGGGCTGGCATATTTTACGAAGGTATTATGAATTGGTTTCAGGCTATTTTTCCATTAAACAATACACTGAATGATAGCTCAGACGATGAAGTAACTGAAACTTTCTCTACACAGCACATGCAACTCTTGATACAGTGCACTGAATGTAACGCTTGATAGCTGAAAACACCGAACTACTAGTTTATGGGCAAATACAAAATTTAGTGCCTTTACGTCAGTTAGAGATACAAGCCGTATCAGGATTAGCATATAAAATTCAGACTTATGCCGAGCAGTCGCTAGATAATGTTCCTTTTTGCATAGTTTTGTAGAGGCTTATAGTGACATTAAACTAAACATCCTTTCCTTGCTTGATATGATCTTGAGATTAAGAGAGGCAATGAATTATGATGTAGGCTTGCAAGCGGTGATTGATATTCTTCATGCAGACTTAGCGATTGTTATTAAATTGATTAGGCTTATCCACAGCCCTCTTTATGCATCAGTTTACAACAGCTATTTGTTTGTCATGACAGGCAGTTTATGGTGGCTATGCATAATCTTTGGCGGCGTAGTTAATATGTTTCCTGTCTAAGTTTTGTATTGACAGAAGAAGCTGGTACGATTAATTCTGATGAAGCATTATTGGCAGGTTGATTAGTAATATAGGCCTGATTCCTTTATTGCGTTTTGCTGATCAGTATGCTGATGAACAACTAGAAATAGCGCAATTACAATCAGCAGTTTCTTTTTTACGCGCTCCGGCAGGCACAATGATGTTAAATTCGGATGATTTAATTAGCATTCCGCAATATTTGGAAGGCTGGCATTATGTCAGCGGTGAGAAATTGAACTTGATTGATATTATTATTCTGGCTAAATTGCACAGTTATTTTGGTTCACAGCAAGCTCACGATTTACCCTTTATAAATACTATTCCCGCTTATGCCAAACTCAAAAACGGGAAATTAAGCCTGATTTTTCGATAAATTTATTACGTCAAGCACATCAAAGGATTCAGGCAACAATAACTGTACTTGCCTGAATCTGAACTAATACTTAATATTCCACTGAAACAACATTATAAAAGAAATGACAAACCCCTTACTTGAGAACACTGAACTGCCTTTATTTTCACAGATTAAACCCGAACATATAGAGCCAGCTATTGAGCAATTGTTAACCAATGCACGAGCTGTGGTCGATAAGCTTTTAGCTGAGAATGATGTCTATACCTGGGAGAACCTGATCGCTCCTCTAGATGAGGTAGAAGACAAAATCAATAAAGCCTGGTCACCTGTTAGCCATATGAATTCAGTGGTTAATAATGATGCATTGCGCGATGCCTATAATGCCTGCTTACCGAAATTAAGTGCCTATGCAACTGAAATGGGCCAGCATAAAGGCCTTTTTAAGGCTTATCAATCAATTGTAGATAGCGATATTTATGCTCAGCTAGAAACCGCGCAACAAAAAATCATTCACAATGCTTTACGCGGTTTTCGTTTATCCGGTATTGATCTGGATAATGAGAAGCAAGCGCGTTACAAGCAAATTAGCTTGGAGCTTTCCCAGCTTTCCAGCCACTATGAAGAAAATTTGCTGGATGCAACCAGTGCCTGGCAAAAACTAATCAGCAAGAAAAGTGATCTTGCCGGTCTGCCAGAATCTGCTTTGCAACAAGCTAAGCAAGCGGCCGAGCAGGAAGGCAAAAAGGGCTGGTTATTAACCTTGCAATTTCCGTCCTATATTGCAGTTATGACCTATGCCGATAACAGGCAGTTGCGCGCCGATATGTATAAAGCCTTTTCTACTCGCGCATCAGAACTAGGAGAAAATAGCGATTGGGATAATAGCGATATTATGGAAAAGATCCTCGCCTTGCGTCATGAAAAGGCGCAATTATTAGATTTTAATAATTATGCCGAGCTGTCGCTGGCAACAAAAATGGCAGAATCAACTCGGCAAGTCACTGACTTTTTAGAAGAGTTAGCCGAAAAATCCTTGCCTCAAGCGCATAAAGACCTGGCTGAACTAGCTGAATTTGTCAGACAACAGCACGGCATTACAAAGCTACATACCTGGGATACCGGTTATTATTCAGAAAAAATGCGCCAATATGCCTATGATTTATCGCAGGAAGAGGTAAAACAATACTTTCCTGCACCGCGGGTATTACAGGGGCTATTTGATGTCGTTGATAAACTCTATGGCTTGAATATTACCGAAGCTGAAGGTGTCGATTGCTGGCATAAAGACGTGCGTTTTTTCCAGATTAAAGATAAACACGGAGAATTGCGCGGAAAGTTCTATATCGACCTGTATGCACGACCTAAAAAGCGCGGTGGCGCATGGATGGATGACTGTGTTGGGCGCAAAAAAATAGGCAATACCATCCAGATTCCAGTGGCCTATTTAACTTGTAATTTTACGCCGCCGACAGCCACTGATCCGGCACTATTAACCCACGATGAAGTACTGACTTTATTCCATGAATTTGGGCATGGTTTGCAGCATATGCTGACTAAAGTGGATTATTTGGGTGTGTCAGGAATTAACGGTGTCGAATGGGATGCGGTGGAGTTACCCAGCCAGTTTATGGAAAACTGGTGCTGGGAAAAAGAAGGGCTGGCTTTAATCTCAGGACATTATCAAACGGGCGAAGTCTTACCAGAAGCTTTGTATAATAAAATGCTGGCTGCGAAAAATTTTCAGGCAGGTATGATTATGGTGCGCCAATTAGAATTTAGCTTGTTTGATTTTAAGATGCATCAGGACTATTCGCCAGAACACGGCGCAAAAATTTATGCACAACTCAATGCCATTCGAGAGCAGGTTTCGGTTATGATGCCTCCCGATTTTAATCGTTTTGCACATAGCTTCTCGCATATTTTTGCAGGCGGATATGCCGCAGGGTATTACAGCTATAAATGGGCGGAAGTGCTGTCCAGTGATGCCTACTCATTATTTGAAGAAAATGGTATTTTCGATCAACAGACCGGTGAAGCATTTTTGACGCATATTCTGGAAGCAGGAGGTAGTGAGGATGCAATGGACTTATTTGTTAAGTTCAGAGGGCGTGAGCCGAAAATTGATGCTTTATTAAGGCACAATGGGATTCTGGCATGAAATATAAAGACTTAAGAGACTTTATCGCTCAGCTGGAAAAAAAAGGCGAACTGAAGCGCATTACTCAGGAAGTTGATCCGGTGCTGGAAATAACCGAAATTTGTGACCGCACCTTAAAGCTAGGTGGTCCTGCCTTATTATTTGAAAATCCAAAAGGTTATAATATTCCAGTACTCGCCAATTTATTTGGCACCCCTGATCGGGTCGCAATGGGCATGGGCGAAACTTCTGTGACAGCCTTGCGTGGCGTCGGTGAATTATTGTCGCAATTAAAAGAGCCCGAGCCACCCAAAGGCATGAAAGATGCGATGGATAAAATACCGGTATTTAAAAATGTGCTGAATATGGCACCAAAACTGGTAAAAAATCCACCGTGTCAGGAGCTAATCCGAATAGGCGATGAGATTGATTTAGCCGACTATCCGATTCAAACCTGTTGGCCAGATGATGCCGGCCCCTTAATTACCTGGCCCTTAGTAATTACCAAAGGGCCTTATAAGGAGCGTCAAAATCTAGGAATTTACCGCTTGCAAGTGATTGCCAAAAATAAGGTTATTATGCGCTGGTTAGCCCATCGTGGTGGAGCATTGGACTTTAGAGAATGGCAAGAAACTCACCCCGGCAAACCATTTCCTGTCTCGGTTGCATTGGGGGCAGATCCAGCGACTATATTAGCCGCTGTCACGCCAGTTCCAGATACCTTATCAGAATATGCTTTTGCAGGCTTATTGCGCGGTAGTAAAACGGAAGTGGCAAAATCAATGACTAATGATTTACAAGTCCCTGCCAGTGCTGAGATTGTTTTAGAAGGTTTTATTTACCCCGATGAAATGGCACCTGAAGGGCCGTTTGGTGATCATACCGGTTATTATAATGAAGTGGGTAATTTTCCGGTATTTACCATAGAACGCATTACACAACGGCAGGCGCCGATTTATCATAGCACCTACACCGGCAAACCACCCGATGAACCGGCTGTTTTAGGCGTGGCTTTAAATGAGGTGTTTGTACCGATTCTGCAAAAACAATTCCCTGAAATTACTGATTTTTACTTGCCACCAGAAGGTTGTTCCTATCGCATGGCGGTGATCAGTATGAAAAAGCAATATGCCGGTCATGCCAAGCGCGTAATGCTCGGAACCTGGTCCTATTTGCGTCAGTTTATGTACACTAAATTTGTGATTGTGGTTGATGATGATATCGATGTACATAACTGGCAGGAAGTCATCTGGGCCATTACCACACGTATGGATCCTGCGCGTGATTTAACCATTCTGGAAAATACCCCGATCGATTATCTGGATTTTGCTTCACCTGTCTCTGGCTTAGGTTCGAAAGTCGGTTTTGATGCTACGAATAAATGGCCCGGTGAAACCACGCGTGAATGGGGGCGTACCATTACCATGTCAGCAGAGGTCGTGAAAAAGGTAGATGAAATGTGGGAAAGCTTGGGAATATGCTAGGAAAGAAGATTCTTGGCTAACATAAACTGGTTTTTGACATGCTTGAAGCGCGAGCCCCGGGCCTCAACTAAGTAACCGAACCTACATAAATATTGTGCTCCAGGCTATGCAAATTAATCAGCAAGTCCGCAAAGAAATTGGGTGATATGCGATGCTGTTCTAGTTCATTGAGTGGGAGCCATTCTACGCCAACCTGATGTTTGTCAGGGGCAGTGCCGCAACTTGGGGAGTAATCGGTCGGTGCCTGACATTGAATGAGTACTTCTAGCTGATGACGGGTATAAGGCTCTGGTTTAAGCTTGGGAATAAAAAAATCTGCGATATGCAGTACGTCAAAAGCATTTACTGTCGTGTTTATCTCTTCCTGACACTCTCGAATAACAGCTTGATGTAAGGTTTCGCCGGATTCTAATGCCCCCCCTGGCAAAGTATAACGTATGCCTTGACCTGGACTATCTTTTTTGATGAGAAGAACTTTTTCATTCTGTACAATAACTGCACGTACAGTAATGCGAATTCCTGACTGTAGATTATCCATCTGCCTGGTTAATTATGGTTGGGTGATAAAAAAGAGGTGGAGCATTTATCTGGGAATAATTGTAAGAACGGTCTTTAGATATGATTTTTGTTTACTGCTATCGTGGCTAAAGACCGCTTCTGCAATGAACTGCCTAAGCTAATTCAGCTTGCAATACTAGATTACTCGTGATTACAACCCGCGCCGTGAATATGTCCGTGTTCGATTTCAGTCTCAGTAGCAGGGCGAATGTCTATTACTTCAACCTCAAAGGTTAATTGCTCACCTGCTAATGGGTGGTTGCCATCGATAGTGATATTGTCTCCTTCTACTTTGGTAATAGTCACGATGGCAGGGCCACTACTTGAGTCAGCCTGAAATTGCATACCTTCGCTGAAAATCTTGGAAACGGAGCTTAAGCGAAGTGAAGATTTTTAGTCTG
>CAYWLM010000108.1:0-8166 GCA_964459125.1 uncultured Methylomonas sp.
TCTCTAATTGAACTGGAACCGGTCATTAACATGACTAAGCGGTCTAATCCATAAGCCATACCACCATGCGGAGGACAACCATATTTTAGAGCTTCTAATAAGAAACCGAATTTATCATTCGCTTCCTTTTTACCTATGCCTAAAATTTCTAAAACTGTAGACTGCATGGCAGTTTTATTAATACGAATTGAACCACCCCCCACTTCCGTACCATTGAGCACAAGATCATAAGCACGCGATAAAGCCGCCCCCGGATCAGCTTTTAATTCTTCTTCAGAACAGCTAGGTGCGGTAAAAGGGTGATGGATGGCATTCCAACGCAGGCCTTTTTCATCCCACTCAAACATAGGAAAATCAACTACCCAAAGGGGTTTCCAGACACCTTCTAATAAGTTTAGATCCAAACCGATTTTTACGCGTAATGCGCCAATTGCTTCATTAACAATATTGGTTTTATCTGCACCAAAGAAAATCAGATCTCCCGTTTGTGCACCGGTTTTTTCTAAAACAGCTTCCCAGACTTCGGCCGGTGCAAATTTAACAATCGGTGATTGTAAGCCTTCAAGGCCAGCTTTACGATCATTGACTTTAATATATGCCAGACCTCTCGCCCCATAAATACTGACAAATTTGGTATAAGCATCGATGTCTTTACGGCTTATTTTTGCTCCATCAGGAATACGTAAGGCAACAACCCGTCCTTTGGGATCATTGGCTGGTCCTGAAAATACTTTAAACTCAACATCTTTCATTTCATCAGCAATATCCACTAACTCTAATGGAATACGTAAGTCAGGCTTATCAGAGCCAAACCGTGTCATCGCTTCTGCATGCGTCATGCGGGGAAATGGGTCGCCTAAATCAACATTAAGAATGTCTTTAAATAAATTACGCATCATGTCTTCCATGATAATCATAATTTTATCTTCATTCATAAAAGAGGTTTCAATATCCAGTTGAGTAAATTCAGGCTGTCTATCAGCGCGCAAATCTTCATCACGGAAACAGCGAACCACCTGATAATAGCGATCCATCCCGGCCATCATCAATAATTGTTTATATAATTGTGGAGACTGCGGCAAGGCGAAAAATGCATGCTTATGGGTACGACTGGGTACAATATAATCACGCGCACCTTCAGGCGTTGCCTTGGTTAAGATAGGCGTTTCCATTTCAAAGAATTCTTTCGAATCCAGGAAGTTTCGTAAATTACGTGTAACATCACGACGTATTTTCATTTTTTCCAGCATTGATGTTTTACGCAGATCAATATAACGATAACGTAAGCGCATTTCTTCGTTAACTTCTATGTCACTTTCAATCGGGAACGGGGGTGTCTCTGATTCATTCAATACTTCAACATGGCTGACAAGAATTTCAATTTCGCCAGTTGCCATATTCGGATTAACAGTGCCTTCCAGGCGTTCTCTGACAACTCCTTCAACTCGTAAAACATATTCACTACGCACACTTTCCGCGATAGCAAAGGTATCTACAGATTCTGGATTAAAAACTACCTGAACCAAGCCAGCACGATCTCTTAAATCGATAAAAATAACACCACCATGGTCGCGTCTTCTATGTACCCAGCCACACAGTTGAACTGCTTCACCTAAGTTATCTTTGTTTAATTCTCCGCACTTATGGGTACGCATATATCTTTTCTCTATTGATTGAATGTTTATTGACGCTATCGGCGTGTATCATTCTTACCGATAACTATACTTAATTTATTGACGACTACGACACTATTCAGCTTTACTGGTCTTAGCAGCAGGTGCTGATTTTTCACCGGCAACATTTTTTTTATTCCCGTTTTTAAAGTCAGTTTCGTACCAGCCGCCTCCCTTTAACCTAAAACCAGCCGCAGAAATTTTTTTCTTTAATTCTGGCTCATTACAGCTAGGACAGGTTACCAGCGGCTCTGCACTCATTTTCTGCAGGGCCTCATGCTCGTTACCACAAGCCTGGCACTGGTATTCATAAATTGGCATTTGCTACTCCGAAAAAGAAAAATAACTAGAAATATGGAGACTGATTTGCTTTTTTTCAATAAGCAAATCAAAATTAACCGTACATTTTAGTAATAAGCTCTTGTACAAGCAAGAAACAGCGGCTTGTATTCCAAAAAAAAACTCTTCCAGGTACAAAAATGCAACAAATAACGCTTACCCAACCCGACGACTGGCACTTGCATGTACGTACAGGTGAAATGCTAAAAACAGTGATTAATCATACAGCCAGGCAGTTTGCTCGCGCTATTATTATGCCTAATTTGCAACCCCCGGTGACCAATGTCAGCCAGGCACTAAGCTATCAGCAGGAAATTCAGCAAGCAACATCCGATCAGTATAACTTTACCCCGTTAATGGTGCTCTACTTGACCAATACAACGACAGTTAACGATGTCCAGCAAGCAGCAGATTCACCTGCTGTGCATGCCTTTAAACTCTACCCTGCTGGTGCGACAACCAATTCTGCCCAGGGCGTAACTGATCTTAATGCTGTTTTTCCCGTGTTTGCGGCTATGGAAGAACTTAATGTGCCACTGCTGGTACACGGTGAAGTGACAGACCCGGAAATAGATATTTTCGATCGCGAGCGTATTTTTATTGAGCAAAAGCTGAGTAGTATTCACCAACACTTTCCCCGTTTACGTATAGTACTGGAACACGTGACAACCCGTGAAGCAGTGCAATTTGTCCAGCAAACATCCAGCAATATCGCGGCAACTATAACGCCTCAGCATCTGCTATATAATCGTAATGCGCTACTAGTTGGCGGGATCAAACCACATTATTATTGCCTGCCGATACTTAAACGAGAAACCCATCGAGAAGCTTTAGTCAACGCGGCAACCAGTGGTAATCCCAAATTCTTTTTAGGCACTGACAGCGCGCCTCACTTTAGCCATTTAAAAGAAAATAGCTGTGGTTGCGCCGGTTGTTATTCTGCATATGCAGCGATTGAACTTTATGCTGAAGCTTTTGATAAAGCAGGAGCGCTGGATAAATTAGAAGGTTTTGCCAGTTTTTATGGCGCTGATTTTTATCAGCTACCACGAAATACACAGCGAATCACCCTGGAAAAAACAGCCTGGCAAGTACCTGACTATTACCCCGTAGCTGATAAAACGCGATTGGTACCTCTTAAAGCGGGAGAGACTTTACACTGGAAATTACAAGCCTGATTTTATTTAGCTTGATTCTAAAAATACATACTGATGTATACGGCTTAGCTTCTTATGACAAAGCATAAGAAGCTAAATCTGGCAGGGCATATCCAGGATCGTTATTCCAAATCTTCATATAAGTCCGCACCCAAATCTTCTCCGTCCATGCCTTCAAAATCATATGATTTTGCCGCACCGTCATTGATTAAATAATCTCTGCGCTGCATATAGGCAGAACGGAAAAAGATATACCGATCTACGGCCGCTTCCGAGGCCACGGCTTCCGCTCCCAAAAAGTCAGCTCTGACATCAATAACTTCTACACTGCGCAATCCGGCAGATAGTCCCCAGGACAAAGCTGAACTACCAAAAAAACCGGTATAGCTAAGAGGGTGTACTGCGGCATCCCCCACGTAGCCACCGACACCTCTAACTGAACTAGGCCCCAGAACAGGAATAACTAAATAAGGCCCTCTAGGCACACCCCATACAGCCAGTGTTTGCGCGAAGTCTTCTTCATGTTTGGGTAAATCAATCATCGTTGCAACATCGATAAATCCTGCAATACCAACGGTACTATTGACTAAGAATCGTGCAGCATCCATACCACCCTGCTTAGGTTTAGCCTGTAAAAAATCGTTAATACTGACTCCGATATCTTTTAAATTAGAAAAGAAGTTAGTGACACCCGTATCTGCAAACGCAGGCATTATCCATTGATAACCCTTGGCAGTTGGCTTTAAAGCATATTTATCTACTTGATCATTGAAAGCCAAAATATCCCGATTCATCCCTTCCCAGGGATCAGCTGGATCTGGATGAGCCACGGTAGTCGAGCAGGCTTGTAACATTAACAGAAGAATTCCCCCAAGAATCAAGCGATATTTATTCATTTTATTTATCATTACTTATTTAAATACTAGCTAAAAAGTTTATACGTACCGAAACTTCGCGTAACATAGCATACATTTTACCCAGCATTTTAATATTTAGCACTATGCAATCAGTTGAACATCCATTAAATGAGCGATTCAGGGGATATTTACCTGTGATTGTGGACATAGAAACAGCAGGGTTTGATGCAAAAAAAAATCCATTATTAGAAATCGCTGCGGTGATTGTTGAATATGATCAAAATAAAAAATTGCATATTACTGAAAGTTATTCTGCACATATTATTCCGTTTGAAAATTCGACTTTAGACCCATCCGCTTTAAAATTTACCGGCATTGATCCATACCACCCTTTTCGCATGGCAGTCAGCGAAAAAGATGCATTACATAAATTATTTCTGCCTATTAAACATGCAGTCAAACGCAATCTATGCACGCGCGCCATTTTAGTCGGACATAATCCTAATTTTGATATTAACTTTTTAAACGCGGCCATTAACCGCACGAAAATAAAACGCAGCCCTTTTCATCCGTTTAGCACCTTTGATACAGCTACCCTGGGTGGTTTAATGTATAAACAGACAGTACTGGCTAAAATTGGCAAGGAAGCAGGTATGGAATGGGATAATGTGCAGGCCCATTCGGCACTATATGATGCTAGGCAAACAGCTGAAATTTTTTGCAAGATTGTTAACCGCTGGAAGCAGCTAGAAAGTCTGGACACAGAGGAGTAGGCTAAAACCAACACCCCCGTTAAAATCAGAAAACTTCGCTGTTAGCTAAAAATATTAGCTACCTATAATATTTTGGTTTTTATTATTGCATTGATATGCTTAGCCCCCACCAAAGCTAGAACAAAAAAAACACCCGGGGTAATAATTGCCGCAGCAACTGAAGCAGAAAGTTTTAACTTCTGCTGTCGACTGCTGAGTACACTATTACTGTGTTTATTTTCCACAGGATAGCGAATCGCACCACATGAATGGCAGAGAGGATATTCTTTTTTTTCTATTGATCCACAAAATGAACATTCTGGCATGTAACGCACCATAATTTTATTCGGGTAAGCAATAGTAACAGAAAAATGCCAGGCGACACATTGTAAATATCACCGCCTATAACATCTCTAAAATAAGAATTCGAGAACTTAATTTCTGCTTATAGAAGATAATGCGTTGCCAGGCCCAGAAAACTCATGAAGCCAACCACATCAGTTACCGTGGTTAAAACAACCGCGCCCGACAACGCTGGATCGATGCCCAGACGATGTAGTGTTAACGGAATGGCAATACCTGCCGCCGCAGCGGCAATTAAATTAATCACAATTGCCGCTGCGATAACTAAACTGATCCCTACATCCTGAAACCATAACCACGCAATACCAGCGACCACAGCAGACCAAATCAATCCATTAATCATACCGATCAGCACTTCTTTACGTGCCAACCATCTCATATTACCATTGCTTATCTGATTTAAGGCCAGGCCTCTGATAGTCAACGTCAGGGTTTGACTTCCCGCGATTCCTCCCATACTAGCAACGACCGGCATTAATACTGCTAACGCTACTATCTTTTCCACCGTCTCGGCATACATGCCAATCACCCAGGCTGCTAAAAAAGCAGTAATTAAATTGAAAAACAACCAAATGGTTCGTTGTTTAGCACTTTTAATAACAGGGGCGAATAAATCAGCTTCTTCATCTAAACCAGCGCTACTCATCAAGGCATGGTCCGCTTCGGAACGCAAAATATGTATCACATCATCCATGGTGATCCGACCTAGTAAATGGTTATTGTCATCAACAACTGCCGCTGAAACGAAATTGGATTGTTCAAAAAACAAGGCAATATCATGTTCACTAGTTCCCGATGGAATAGCCTGGTGTTGAATACTCATCAGTTCTTGTACGAGAGTATCCTCATTATGAGTCAACACTTTATTTAATAATAATTTTCCTTGATAAATCCCTTCTCGATCAATAACCATTAAGCCATCAGTATAATCAGGCAAGTCTTCATGAATATGCAGATAACGAAGCACCGTTGCCAGAGTAACATCACTTCTGACGGTAATCACATCAGGGCTCATTAAACGCCCTGCTGTGCCATCATCAAAAGACAGGCTAGTTTCCAGATGTTCAAGTATTTCAGCAGAAAGACTATCTTCAATCGTTTGTCGTACTGGCTCTGGAAGTTCTTCAATCATATCGGCTAGATCGTTGACCTCCATCCGCTCTGCTGCGGCAACTAGCTCTTCAGCAGGCATTTCTATAATCAGTGCATTACGCACTTCATCATGCAGAAATGTTAATGTTTCGGATCCCAAAGACTCGGGGATCAATGCCCATAATTGTTTACGCTCATTAGGTGGCATCGCTTCGAGAATATCCGCGATTTGCCCGGGGAGAGCGCTACTTAATATTAACTGTAATTGGTCAACATCCTGCTGCTCTAGCAAGCTAAAAACTTGATCCAGAGAAAGTTCATTTATTTCAATCTGTATATTTTCCAGCTCTGTCATTTATTACGATGTTCCTGTTATTTGTATAGAAAAAGAGTGTGGGAGACTAGCAAGAAATAAAAAAGCCACACCACCATATGTGGACTTTTATGCAATAAACTTCGTTAGACTAGCCAGTTTTGAGTTATCTACACTCCTTTTATTTGGCCAACCAAAAATATACGCTGCAAATCACTGCGTTCTAAGCTTCTTTTGAAAGACAAGCTTATACCTATGGTTCACAGACTAAGAGCATTTTTCGCTGAATAATTAGCGAAGCATTATTGTACGACAATAACTGTGAACTATGGCAAGATACTATGGCAAGTTATCTAGGCGATTAGCCTAAGCATGTGAACTTTTGATACTTTTAGCTATCAACATCACTTTTTGACAGTCTTTTTTCTTATCAGGTAAATTATGTTTGAAAATTATATGCCACAACATCTGGATTTTGTGACTTTAAAATGGCTGGGCATTTTTTTTGTATTTCACAATCGGCTATGTTTTCCGGGCTAAACCTGGCTTTCTTTTCTTTAAGCCGCTTACAGCTAGAAGTGGAAGTCAGTCAAGGCAATAAAGCAGCCGTAAAAATCCTCAAAATGCGTCAGGACTCCAACTTCTTACTGACTACTATTTTATGGGGTAATGTCGGTATTAATGTCTTGTTAACTTTATTATCAAATTCATTATTAACCGGTATCAGCGCGTTTATTTTTTCAACCGTAGTGATCACCTTTGCCGGCGAAATCATCCCGCAAGCCTATTTTTCACGTAATGCGTTGCGCATGGCCGCGATGCTCGCACCGGTATTAAGGTTTTATCAATTACTGTTTTACCCAGTTGCCAAACTATCCTCTGTAATGCTGGATTTATGGCTGGGTAAAGAAGGTATTGATTATTTACGTGAGAAAGAGTTACGCTCCTTCATTACTAAACATATAGAGGCAGAAGAGGCTGATGTCGATCATATCGAAGGGGTAGGTGCGCTTAATTTTTTAGCGATAGATGATATAAGCGTAACCAATGAAGGCGAGCAAATTAATCCTAAATCAATTATCAAGTTACCTGTATCGCTTGATTTACCAATCATACCTAATATTGAACGCAACGCTAATGACCCTTTTTTACGGCAAGTTCATGCTTCGGGGCATAACTGGGTCGTGTTAACCGATATGGATGGCGAACCACGCCTGATTATCGATGCCGATGGGTTCTTGCGTTCGGCTATTTTCGATGTAGAACACCCTTTTGACCCCTATCATTATTGTCATAGACCTTTGATTGTACGTGATATGTTAACGCCAATGGGTGATATTATTCCTTATTTAAAAGGCCCTGCGTCACTTGACCGACATAATGATGGCGAAATTGAACATGATGTTGTACTGATCTGGGGAGAGGAAAAACGCATTATTACCGGGGCAGATATTTTAGGTCGTTTATTCAAAGGGATCGGGCATAAAGACTCAACTGACAGCAGGAGTATTAGTACTCATAAAAATAATGAAATAAGCTCTTAGGAACGAGAATTCAATAATGCCCAAGTCTGACTTGTCTTTTGACTTCACAGCCGCGCTAGAAAACCAGTTGCGTAGC
>CAYWLM010000109.1:0-8136 GCA_964459125.1 uncultured Methylomonas sp.
ACCATCCATCCTCAAGTGGGATAATGGGTGGGTTATTTATTGCCAGTTACCTAAGCTGGGCACAAGCTTTAACAAACAAAGAGTTATGGCATCATTTCAATTAAACAACGGAAATCATTAGCCTAATATCTTCAAGTTCTTCTAATTTTCATGGTATACATAGCACCATTGCCTGTAGCCGGCTAAGCCTTTGCTTTTGTCTGAGTTCTGTGTGCGGGATTTCCTGGTGAATATTGCTTGCGTGGAGCTCTGGCTCTAGGCGCTGGTTTTATTAATTCAGGTAATAGATCTTCAGTTACTTTATGTACTGGCACTTTCTGACTGATGAAATCTTCGATATCAGGCATTGAATAGGCATATTCTTCACAAATAAAACTGATCGCTTCACCTTTTGCGCCAAAGCGTGCTGTTCTACCTATTCTATGCACGTAATCTTCGGCATCCTGGGGTAAATCAAAATTAAAAACATGTGAGACATCAGGAATATGCAGACCACGTGCAGCAACATCGGTAGCAATCATAATGGTGACTTTATTTTCCTGAAAGTCAGCCAGTAGACGCTGGCGTTTTTCTTGTGGTACATCTCCACTTAATAATGCAGTTTGATGCCCGTTTGCAGCAAGGTAATCGGCTAATTTTTCTGCACTACGCTTGGTATTGACAAAAACAATACTACGCACCGGTGTATGCGAATTAAGCAAACCTATTAATAAGGGTATTTTCTGCTCATTAGCAGGACAAAATGCAAATTGATTAATTGACTCTGAAGTCACCTCGTCAGATTCAATTTTAACCATCACAGGCTGATACATATGTTCATATGCCAGCTCAGATACTTTGAATGATAAAGTAGCAGAAAACAGCATATTAAGGCGTTTTTCAGGACTTGGCATACGATTGAGTAAATAGCGTATATCTTTAATAAAACCTAAATCAAACATTCTATCGGCTTCATCCAGCACCATCACCTGGATATTATCCAGAGAAAACGCTTTTTGCCGATAAAAATCTATAATCCTGCCCGGCGTTGCTATGATAATATCGACATTCCCTTGAACTGCTTTTAGTTGCTTCTGATAGTCTGTACCGCCATAGATAAGTGCTAGATTAAACCCCAGATGCTTGCCTAATAATAGTGCATCTTTATGAATTTGAATGGCAAGTTCACGAGTGGGGGCTAAAATAATCGCTCTGGGATATTTTTTCTTTTCACTATTATCGTTTAGTAAGCGCTGGAAGGTAGCCAATAAGAAACTTGCCGTCTTCCCTGTTCCTGTTTGTGCTTGTCCCGCCACATCCCTGTCTCTTAGAGCAATAGGCAAGGCCTGATCCTGAATTGGCGAGCAATAATCAAAACTTGCCTCTTTCAAGCCCTTTAAAATGGAGCTGGAAAGTTCTAAGTTAATGAAACGTGTATCCGTTAAATGTGTTTTCTTCATTAAGGTAGAATACATCAATTACCGCTAGTTTGCACTGTCCTGTTTAAGCAAAAATACTCGATTTCAAACAAAAAATGATGATTTTACGATACTTCAAAAATAAGCCTGCTTAAACTAAAGGAGGAAGATACTGGCTTTAAATAACACTTAAAACAATGTCTTATATTATTTTCTACGCTCAATTAATTATTCATGGATTAACTAAAACGAGTAATTTTCTATGCAGGACAGGGCAAAAATAAAAACCCTATATTTAGAAAAAAATTATTGACAAAATATGGCTATACAGCGATATTACCTACTTGTAAAATAATTTGGAGAATAGCGTGAGTGACTCAGTCCTTCATGTAACGGATAGTAATTTTGATGAGCTTGTTTTAAAAGCTGGTGCGCCTGTTTTGGTTGACTACTGGGCTGAATGGTGTGGCCCTTGTAAAATGATCGCTCCTGTTTTAGATGAAATATCTAAAGAGTATTCAGGTAAAATTACTGTTGCAAAATTGAATATTGATGACAATCCTGCCACACCAGCACATTATGGTGTACGTGGAATCCCAACACTAATGCTATTTAAAGATGGCGATGTTGAAGCAACAAAAGTTGGTGCATTGACAAAATCACAGCTTACTCAATTCATCGACGGCAATATTTAAATACACACTTTTTAAATTATTAAAGGAAGTAACAAGAAATGTTTGTTACTTCCTTTTTTTATGCGTATACTACAAATCTGGTGCTAACCTCTTCTGCACCTTCTGCATATCAAAAATAACCGCATCTTACATATCAAGCTAACTATTTGTCTGTTAGCGAAAATGCTATATCTTCCTTAAACTATCCTTGTATGAATCTTACCGAATTAAAATTAAAACCAATCACAGAAATTATTGATCTCGCTGAAAACCTAGGTATCGAAAATGTTTCTCGAACGAGGAAGCAAGAAGTTATCTTTTCTATTCTAAAAAAACAGGCAAAAAGCGGTGAAGATATTTACGGCGACGGTGTCATAGAAATTTTACAAGATGGTTTTGGTTTTTTACGCACGCCCGGCAGTTCTTATCTGGCAGGACCTGATGATATTTATGTTTCACCCAGCCAAATCAGACGCTTTAGCTTACGTACCGGGGATACTATAAGTGGTAAAATAAGACCCCCAAAAGACAACGAGCGTTATTTTGCAATGCTCAAAGTTGAAAAAATCAATTTTGAATCACCCGAAAATGCAAAACACAAAATACTCTTCACTAACCTGACTCCCTTATTCCCTAATAAACGTTTTATTATGGAACGTGGTGATGGCAGTAGTGAAGATTTAACCGGGCGGGTAATTGATTTAATTTCCCCCATCGGTAAAGGCCAGCGTGGTCTTATTGTTTCCCCACCTAAAGCTGGTAAAACCATGATTCTGCAAAGTCTGGCACATGCCATTGCAGAAAATAATCCCGAATGCTACATGATCGTTCTACTCATTGATGAACGCCCTGAAGAAGTCACGGAAATGCAGCGCTGTGTACGTGGGGAAGTCATTTCCAGCACCTTTGATGAACCTGCTACACGCCATGTTCAAGTTGCTGAAATGGTTATTGAGAAAGCTCGCCGACTGGTTGAACATAAACACGATGTAGTTATTTTGTTAGACTCTTTAACACGTTTGGCGCGAGCTTATAATATGGTCGCACCGTCATCTGGGAAGATACTTTCTGGTGGTGTTGATGCAAATGCATTAGAAAAACCTAAACGTTTCTTTGGAGCTGCGCGTAATATTGAAGAAGGCGGTAGTTTAACAATTATTGCAACGGCTCTTGTTGACACTGGTTCACGCATGGATGAAGTGATTTATGAAGAATTCAAAGGAACGGGTAATATGGAGCTGCACCTGGAACGTAAAATTGCCGAGAAGCGTATTTATCCTGCTATTAATATTAACCGCTCAGGTACCCGTCGTGAAGATTATCTAGTGGATCCGGAAGCATTGCAAAAAACCTGGATTTTACGTAAAATCCTGCAACCTATGGATGAAATGGCTGCGTCTGAATTTATACTCGGCAAACTGAAAGATTTCAAAACTAATGCAGAATTTTTTGAATCTATGAAACGCTAATTAACTTTCTCAATCTGAATCTGATTTAGCTCTTCTGTGTCTATTGAATTTTATATAATACAACTGAACAGTAGCTGATATAAAAACAAGTATAGTTAGACGTAACGAATTTTCCAGATTCAATATCAACTAGAATTACTGATCGTAGTATCATCATTCAGTAAAATAAGGGGAACAGTATGCAACACATTAGGACCTGTTTTTTTATAGCCTCATTCATTTTGCTAACACAACAAACAGCTTTTGCTGCAGAGCAAAATGATACCAGCACATCTCAGCAGGCCAAAGAAGTGGATTCCACTACAACAAAAACTGAAAAGGACTTTGACCCCACCCTGTCAAAAGCTCAGGATAGCGCTACTGAATTAGATGAAAACTCATCAACTACCACAGATATTCTTTCCGAGATAATCAGGCTCTTCTAAATTTCGAGTGGGTAAAATAATTTAGGTTATCAAACAGTTTACTATGCAGATTTCAAGATGAAACAAATAGCTCAGCTCGGAATCTGAGCAAGTTACTTGCCCATCACAGTCTTCTCTCTACGCCTATAATCCCACAACACATTGATTTAACAAGGACTACTCGGGCTAATCGCCCTGCGTTCCTCCTTGTCAACCCAATGCTAATGTGGAATGCAGGCTACACGAGGCGACGATGATGGGCAAGGACATAACCTGAAATAACACATAAAAAAACCAAAATAAAAAATATTTACCCACTCATTTTTCAAAAGAACCGATAATCATACGCCCCGTAGCAGTAGTTGGCAGTATCACCGGATTGGCAATTTTTATTGCTGCATCACCTTTTTCTGGATTGGCTAGCATACCTGAACCGCATGATGCTTTTCAAAACACATGGAACGACTTTGTGGTAACTCCTTATTATTTTGCTTTTCGCCGTCCACTAGGTGATTATTCAGTTGAATTAAATTAATAACTATTTTAATTTAACAAAAAAGGCTGCTAGAGTAACGAACTCTAGCAGCCTTTTTTATTTCTCTAAGTATTTATTTCAAAAAAACATAGATTTAAGCTGTTGATAATCCACACATAATATCATGTACTAAAGTTGGCCCTTGATATATCAGGCCGCTATATACCTGTACTAAACTCGCTCCCGCATCAAGTTTCTCTTGTGCATCAGCATAATTCATAATGCCGCCCACTGCAATAATAGGTAAATTTCCCTGTAATTCATCAGCTAGTCGCGCGACAACATAAGTTGATTTTTGCTTAACTGGCGCTCCACTCAAGCCCCCCATTTCAAAAGCTAGGGGATGGTCTTGAACTTCACTGCGTTCCAGAGTTGTATTAGTTGCGATTACACCATCTATAGAAAATTCAACCAAAAGCCTTGCAATATGCTGAATTTCTTCATCACTTAAATCAGGTGCGATTTTAACGACGATAGGCGTATATTTTGTATATTGCTTTTGTAACAGTATTTGCTCTTCTTTTAAAGACGAGAGTAGCTTTTTAATTTCATCGCCTTGCTGCAGTTGACGTAGATTTTTAGTGTTTGGTGATGAAATGTTAATCGTTATATAGCTCGCATCCAAATAAGCTTTGCGTAAACAAATCAGATAATCTTCATTAGCGTTATCAATCGGCGTATCAAAATTTTTGCCAATATTAATACCTAATACCCCTTTATACTGACTTTTTTTAACTTGCTCTAATAAATAATCTATACCCCGATTATTAAAGCCCATACGGTTAATGATAGCCTGGTGTTCGATTAACCTGAATAATCGTGGTTTGGGGTTTCCAGGTTGGGGGCGAGGCGTTACAGTACCTACTTCTATCGAACCAAACCCAAGAGCCGACAAGGCATCAATATAATCGCCATTTTTATCCAAGCCTGCAGCTAGACCCACTGGGTTAGCAAACTCCAGCCCCATAACCGTTAACGGCTTTACTATCATGGCTGGATTCAATATTTTATCTAAACAGGCAATATGTGAGAGTTTTAGAGCTTTTAAAGTCAGATAATGTGAAACTTCAGCATCTAACTTAAAAAGTAAGGGCTTTATAAAAGGGTAATAATTCATAGGCAAATAACTTAATGCTTGGCTGAAAATTGATACAATGCAGCATCAATTGTTGTGGGTTGCTTAGTTATTATTTCATACAGCAATTGCGCTGAAGCAGGCCCCATAGCAAATCCGTTTCTAAAATGTCCCGCACTAATTGCTAGATTGTTAATCTCTGGATGAATATCTATATAAGGGATACCTTGCTGGGTACCAGGACGTAAACCAGCCCAGTGATGAATCATAGGGGCTGAGTTTAAAACAGGAAATATTTTCCTGGCAAATGTCAGTAAAGATTGTTGCGCCTGTGCTGATGTCGATTTATCAAAATCAGCATATTCTACCGTACTACCGCAGAGAATTTTTCCATCACTTCGGGGTATTAGATACCGATCATTTTCCAGGATCATTGTATCCAGAGTATCTACAGCCGTATCTAATATTATCATTTGCCCTTTTACAGGAAAAACATCAGGCTGTTCTGTTATTGTTCCGCCGAATAATTGTGTCCATAATTTTCCACTCCAGGCACCAGCGGTAATAACCACTGAATTAACGGCAAATGTATCGGATTCACTTATTATTTCAGTAATCCGATTATTATTGATGCTCACTTTTTCTATCGCGCAATTTTCGATAATATTAACTCCACGCTGTAGCAAATCCTGTTTAAGTGATTTAAGTAAACGTGGGTTCCTTACTTGAGCAATAGAATCCAGATACAAGGATTGATCATTGATCTGAGGGAAAGTTTCCCGTTGTTCCCTGTTTGCAGAGCAAGAGTCTATAGAATATTTGACACACCATTCTTGAGCTTTGTCTAAATCTGTCAGCTGTGTCATTAACATACCACTGACAATATACTCAGGATCCAGACCTGTCGAATCAATCAGTGCTTGTGCTAACTCTGGATAAGTCTCTATGCTTGGAATAACCAGTTGACTAATAGCATCCGCCTGGCGCCAGGGATATATGGGCAGTAAAATACCACCACCCGCCCAGGACGATTCTTTCCCGATCTGATTCTTATCTATAATAGTGACACTTGCTCCCGCTAAAGCAAACAAGCGCGCACTTAATAGGCTAGTGATACCACCACCAATAAAAGTTATATCCGAAATAGCATACATAAAAAATAGAAAATAAAAAAATAGTCTTTCATTATACCTTTTGGACTCCAGAATACACAGTGAAGTATGCGTGGATTTGCATCAAAGTTTAGCGTTAAACAGTGCATTTTTACAATGTATTAGCCGAGAAAATTTATTTTTAAAGCATTTGTGAAAGACTAAGAATGAGCCTGGCATTATTACTTTAATCCAGCGCAACTAAACAGTCTGGGGGTCTATAATCTGTTTATTTTTTCACCGCGCTTTCAATATAAGGTTTAAAAGAGCGACGGATTAAATCCACTTGTTTACTAAAACACAGTTCTTTACCGATACTGGAATTTTGACAGCGTATATCTAAAAATAAACTGTCATTATTATTTTTCCGCGCCAATTTGGATACCGATAGGCTTATATCTGTCTCTTTTATAGGATCATTACCTATAATCAGAGTTTCGGTAAAATAATTAACCCCTGTTGTGGAATTCAATACAACAAACTGCTTAGCTTCTTTCCATGCTAGTTCACAGTTGTTTGCATCCTGACAATTAAACAAGCCCAAAGTATCAGCATCCTCTAATTCTACAATCTCTTTGCTTACATTTTTGGCATTATTCGTTTTGGTTAGAAAAAGAAAACGTTCTATTTCTTTTTCAAACTTTTTTTCTATTCCCTTACGTTTTTCTACAACTTTATTAATTTCCAGATAAGTTTTATCTATATTTTTTTCTATCTCGGCAATTTCATTTAAAATCGCTATGGGAACCTTATTACCACTTCTTTCCGCCTGAGCGGCTTTTTTACGTGCACTAGCTAAATTTTCTCTTAAATATTCCTGATTTTTTTCATACACGCGCTTTTTAGCATCCACAGCAAGCAACTTGGAATTTAAGCTTAAGCGTAAATCATCCACATTACGAAAAGTATTCAGTAACACTTTATCTATTAATTTTTGCTTGTCTATAATCTTTTTTTGTTCCGCTCTTAAAATCGCCAGTCTTTTCTCTAAATCAATTTGTTCCTGAGTTTTTGCTGCACTTACTGTATCAATAACCCTGCCATTATCATTTAACACATTTCGCTCAAGCTTTGACTGATCTGGGGGAACTTTATCAGAGTAAGATACATTGCCATCTTTATCGACCCAACGGTACATTTTTGCATGCACAGAGGATTGAAATGCAACCATACCGGTAATCAAGATTGAACAAAAAATAAAACTGGAATTTTCATAGGATAGACACAATTATAAAAACTTCACGGAATGGTAAGGTCTTATGATTTCCTGATTACCCATAACTCTCAGCTATCTTCGTCATTCCTGCATGCTTTTAGCAGGAATCTCGTGGCTTAAGCAAAGATTCCCGATAAAGCTTGTGCCCAGCTTGACTGGATAGACTTCGGGAATGACGAGACTCTTAACATACTGATATTTTAAGATTTTTTTAA
>CAYWLM010000110.1:0-8120 GCA_964459125.1 uncultured Methylomonas sp.
CTCTGCTTAAAGAGGATGTGTATATTCTGCAAGAAGAAATGCTGGGTCAAGAACGACACCCGCATATTCAGCATCTTGAATTCAATCCTATCGTCGGTGAGTTTCAGAAGCTAAGTATTAAAAAATGGAATGAATATATACACACCGAAGCATTACGTAAAAAGGAACAGCTAGACACTAAAGAACGCTATATTTTTCCAGGCGCTGGCCTGAGTAAAACAGAACTCAGCGCATACAACCGCATGCAAGAAGAAAGTAAAATACTGGAAGAAAGTAAAGAGCTAGGTTTATAGCAACCTGTTATTAACTGAGCTAAGGTATGGCGGAGACTTAAGTCCGCCTTATAACTCTCAAATTACGGACAACAGTCCGCCCTACCGAAATATTCCTTGATTTTTTATGACGACACTTGTAACCGGTGCAACAGGACATTTGGGGGCTAATTTAGTCCGCGCATTATTAGCGAGAGGTGAACACGTTCGTGTCCTTTTGCGTAAAGACAGCAGTAATATTGAAGTAGAAGGGCTGGATGTAGAACATGCCTACGGCAACCTAAAAGATGAACAATCGCTTATCGCAGCCGTAAAAGGCTGTGATTATGTCTATCACTTAGCTGCCTTCGTCAGTATTCGTAACGGCGACCGCAAAGAACTGTATGACGTTAATGTGCTCGGTACACGCTCTTTAATGCAAGCCTGTCGTCTTCAGGGCGTTAAGAAAGTCGTACATTGCAGCTCCTTCGGCGCGGTAGGTAATAACCCCGATGGAGCATCCAATGAAAAATGGGCCGTCAGTCCCTATGAAATGACGACTGACTATGAAATTTCTAAAACTTTTGCAGAACTCGAAGTTTATAAAGAAATTGTGCGCGGTCTGCCTGCAGTCATAGTTAATCCATCAGGTATTGTAGGGCCCTGGGACTTTAAACCTTCTCTGCTCGGTAAAACAATTATTGAATTTGCGCAAGGGAAAATGCGCGCCTCAGTTCCGGGAGGGTTTGATTTCACACCTGTGCAGGATGTAGTGCAGGGGCATCTGCTAGCCATGGAAAAGGGCGTCATTGGCGAGCGCTATCTACTCACCGGTGAACAACATAGCATTAATGAAACACTGGAATGGCTGGAAGAATTTACCGGCGTAAGCAAACCTAAATTGATCATCCCCACTTTTATCATGCAAAACGTTGCGATCGTAAAAGACTGGATTGAACGAAAATTTTTCCCCCATGTTTATCCACGCTTTAACTATCACTCCATCCGCCTGTTAAATTGCGGAAAATACGGAACCCATACCCGGGCAATAAATGAACTAGGTTTAAAACCAACGTCGGTTAAAGAAGCCTACCGTGATTCGGTTCTCTGGTTTAAAGAACATGGGTATATTGAGTAAACCTAAATATAATTTTAGTAAGGCATTAATTCAGACAACTCATTAAATAAGTCGTAGTTTGCTATACAGCGGGGCATCAGAGACTTTGAAAGTATTCACCCATAGCAGACAGTACAATACTAAAATGCAATGGGCTCGCTTTCTTACCCCGAATGTCCTCACACATCGATATCAAAAAAGCTTAAACCGCGCGCGACACGGTAGTGAAATATTATTGACGCCGTATGTGCGAAAGACCATGTCAATGACACCGTTCGCGCCATACAGAAAGGCATACTTTACATTGTTTCTGCTGGTATCAGAATTATGCAATATTCAAATGCATATACATCCCTTTGTTTCGCAGGAAATTGACTACCAACTCGTTTAAAAACTGGTAGTCAACATCGGGACAGTTAGAAACCGCGCTTAACTATCTTGCATTGCACGGTGACGTTTTGCATATAACAACGGTATTTTTCCATACCTTCATATTCACCTTCACAAGCTTCGCAAACCATCTCACCGTTACCTTCAACTTTCATTTTCCCCCAGCCATAGCCTTTACTATTACAAAGTTCAGTTGTATATTTATTGAAGCGATAACTACCAGGAGCTGTCTGTTTTTTTGCTTTTTCTATATCTTTACAACCAGCAGTTGGTTTCAGGTCGCCTGTTATATTTTCTGTAACCCACGAACCCTCACTTGCTGCAAGTAATTGATTAGAAAAAACAAATAGTAAAGCAAATAAAAAAAACACATTAAATTTCATAGTTTCCACCTCTTTTTCATTATTATTTTTAAGTGCTTTATTCTACCACCCTAGTAGTAAGAATGAAATATTCGAGACAACTAATATTACGTTCACTAAACTTAAAATATATTTAGCTAATATTTCTAGCATGTTATTATAGCAAGCGCTATTATTACTATTCAGACTGGAGACAAAAATTGAAAAAAACAATAAAACTCTTAACTCTAGCTAGCGTGTTATTTGTTTCATCAGCCCATGCAGAAAAAACAATTCCCCTGGAAGATAGCTCGGTCATACTAGGCGAATGGAAGCTTTATGCTGAAACACCTGCTTTACACAAAGAAAAGAAAATGGTGCAAAATAAGTGGAACTTTCGCAAGAACGGTATATTGACGTCCACAGCATTTGACCCAAGACTCGATGGAATAAAAGCTGTAGATGTTACATACTCCGTCGAAGATGGAGTGATCATAAAACAGATCCAGCCAGGAAGGTCAAAAACTGAGAGTTGTAAAGCTGTAAAGCTGGAAGGTGATGAAATGATCCTGCATTGTAACTATCTTTACTATTTTCTCAAAAGATAAGCTTTTAAATCATTAGAAATGTATCTTGGGTTTATTAACTATAGATAAGCCCAAGATACAGAATACCCTTCTATATCCTGACTAGACTCTCCCCTGCCAAATATTCTAGTACTTATTCAGCGTGCCATAGCCAACTCATATTCATCTAATTTTAGCTCATGCCTGCCTGAACAACAAGCACTCTGACTGCTCACAGTCTCTTGTTTTAAACTCATTAAATCAATAATCCGCGGACTTAGACCGGCATCCACACCAAGATATTCATCATCATTTGAGACTCTTCTCACAATCAGTTTTGGTAAATAATAGTTTGCTTGCATCTGCATTCTCATTTTATAAAAATGAACATTATGCGTTGTTAATGTTAAATAAAGATGACAAAACAAGCTTATATATTTCTTCAGTGGGTCATATTCCTCAAAATAGCTTATGTCTCTCAACTGAGACCATAAATTATCAATCTGCAAGATAACCTGCTTCTACTATTAAAAGGGGCTCAGCCATGACATAACTATTTCACTACTCCATATACTGATGAGTATTGCTTAAAATTGAGCTGATCGTCGTTATATCACGACGCTATAATAATCAATTCTGCAATAAACAGACTTTACAATAGTACTGCCATTTATTTTTTATAACTTTTAAACCCTGCTGATTCAATGATGAAGGCTTATTGCTTTTTCAGTAAAAAGAAGTTGGCATCAAAACTGCTGTACTAGAAATAATATTAATTAATATACAGTCGTGGATTTCCTCGTCCAGTCAAAAATCAGGAATTGAAAATTAATTCTGCAACTAATATTGATTTTTTATTCATATACTTTACAGCCCTCTGTCAAGTGTCACAATTTATTACTTAAGGAAAAACCATGTTAAAAAAAATCATCTTCGCAAGTTTTTTTATATTTAGCGCACAAAATGCAATCGCATATGACTTAGAGGATGCTAATAACGCCGCTAATAGTGTTAATGCTGCAACTGATTCAGCTCAAGAGCTATCTGATACAGCACAACAAGTTTCTGAGCAGACAACAAATGAAGAAGAGAAATCTGTTACAGATATGGCTAAGCAAGTAGCAACAGAGAGTGCCACTAGTGGCGTTAATGGCACAGTAAGCGGTGCAGCAACAAACTTTATCGTTGAAAGCGGCACAAATGGTGCCATTGACGAAGCAAAAACTGGATTAAATAAATGATAATTTTGTCCTAAATAAAAGCCTGGATTCTTTCAAGAATCCAGGCTTTTATTTTACTTTACCAATCTGCGGATAATTAATATCAGCACAATACTTTCCAGTTCGCATTCCTTTCCTAACGTCTCAGAAAGGCGACAACAATACCTGCAAATCTTTAAAACTTAAGCATATCTATTAATAACTTGGTTTTTAACGCGTCGCTTTTTGCGACATAAAGTCATAACTCACACCTAGAAAGCTTTACTCAACGTTTTTTTGCTTAAATGTTGTTGGTTTTAATTGATGTCGGTCCAGTAGCTTATAAAACTCAGTACGATTACGCTTTGCCAGTCGCGCGGCCTGGCTGACATTGCCATCAACTGACCTGAGTAACTTGATAAGGTAGTCTTTTTCAAATTGAACTTTAGCCTCTTTCAAGCCCTGAAGAGTAGTGTTCTTTTCCTGCAAAACCTTCTCAACCAGGTTAACTGGAACAATAGGGGTAGTGGCAAGAGCAGACAAATGCTCGACTACATTTTGTAACTGCCGGATATTACCTGGCCAATCATAGCTAAGTAAAAGTTCCATTGCCTGGTTCGAAAAACCTTTAGCAACATAACTGTAGGTACTCTCAGGATGGGTAATAAAATAATTAGCCAGCAGGGAAATATCTTCACGGCGTTCAGATAATTTAGGTAAAGTCAGTTTTGCGACATTCAAGCGATAATACAAATCCATTCTAAAACCACCGTCCTGCGCTTTTTTTTCCAGATCATGATGGCTCGCCGAAACAATGCGCACATCTACGGCTATACTACTATTAGACCCAACAGGCCTAATTTGACGTTCCTGCAAAGCTCTCAATAGTTTGACCTGAAAAGCAGCGGACATATCCCCTATTTCATCCAGAAATAAGGTTCCTGTATCTGCCGCCTGAAATAAGCCTTGTCGGTGCTCAAAAGCCCCTGAAAATGAACCTTTACGATGGCCAAATAATTCAGATTCAAGCAGGTCTTCCGGAATGGCGCTACAATTTACAGCAATAAAGGGAGCATGATGACGTGGGCTTGCTTTATGAATAGCCTGGGCAATTAACTCTTTACCGGTACCACTTTCTCCATGAATAAACAAGCTGGCATCACCTTGAGCAAGGCGTTTAACTTCACTTAACAGGTTTTCCATTAATTGACTGCGCGTCAATATATTAGCGCGCCAGTCCTCCATTTGCTTACTGTGCGGGTTACCCGAACCAAGCGTTAAAGCTTTAGCAATTTTATCCAGAAGTTCGCTGCTATCTATCGGTTTGGTAATAAAGCCAAACACCCCTTCACTGGTAGCCTCAACTGCCTCTTTAATAGTGCCATGCGCAGTAATAATAATAATGGGCAAGGTAGGATAGTCTTGTTGAATCAGCTTGCGAAGTTGCATCCCATCCATATCATCCATACGCAAATCAGTGATAACAAGATCAGGATGACACTGCGGAATAAGACTTAAGGCTTCAGCACCACTGCCCGCTGTTTTAACTGTCAATCCCACGGCCTTTAGACGTAAGGAGAGTAGTTCCAATAAACTCGAATCATCATCTACTAATAGTATGCTTTGTTTATTAAATTGATCAGGAAAACTGTTACTCATTGTTTAATCATAGATTTATACTGGTTTCAATTGCTTTCAGCGCTTCAAGTTTTTCCACTAGATTCTGATTTTCTTGTTCCAACTCATACATTTGAGACTGCTTTCGGCTAATAGCACGTTTTAGCTGATTGACGTTTTTTTGTTGTTGATCCAGTCCTTCTAGCCAGCTCAAATGCACATGCAATAACCATAATAATTCAGGTTTGATATTATTTTGATTTTCTAGCGTTGTTAAAATTTGTATTGCTTCTTCACTATTCACACAGCTTTTCTTAATGGGCTCGGTAACCTGTAATGCTAAAATCCAGCCTGCACGCCAGTCACCCTGTTGATATAGCTTTGTATAATTTGTACAGGTTTCTGTTGCTGCAGCCTTATATTCAGACGCAAATTTCACGCCATATTCAGCAAGTTGCTCAAGGTTTGTAGATGTTTCCTGGACTTTCTCAGCCGAATGGATTCGTGAAACAGGCTGACAAGCGGTCAAACTGACTGACAAAGCAGCGAGCATAAGTAAAGCGTACTTCATATTGATTTATTATTTTGCGTAAATTGTTTGGGTGCTAAAGGTAATTTAACTAAAAAATGAGCACCACAATATTTTTTATCTGATGCCTTTATGCTGATCTGACCTTGATGAGCCTCGACATAAGTTCTAACAAGACTAAGCCCTAAACCCGAGCCTTTTATTTTCCAGTTTTCCGGCACAGGCTGTTTATAAAATTCAGTAAAAATATGCATTTGAAGACTTTTTGCAATACCAGGTCCCTGATCAGCAATTAATAATTGTAGCCTATCATTTATAACATCAAGCTTAATCAGAATTTGACCACCTTGAGGTGAAAACCTAAGTGCATTAGAAAACAGGTTACTCATCACTATTCTAATTTTATCGCGATCAGCCACAAAATCAATGGATTTGCCTTTAAACTCAACACTAACATTTTTACTATCCAGTAGTAACTGATGTTCCGCACAAACGTACTTTATTAACTGGTTAAGATTGAATCGGGAATAACTCATTGCAGCCAATGTAGAAGTCGTTTGTTGATATTCAATTAAGTTGTCAATCAAACTGTGTAGTCTAATATTGGCTATTTGTAACAATTGAATAATTTTATGTTGCTCGGTATTTAACTCGCCAACGACTTCATCTTGAAGCAGATCTGCACCTTCCATTAATGTTGCTAATGGCGTTTTTAGTTCATGTGATATGCTTTTAATAAAGAACTGCTTACTGTTTTCAAGTTGATTAAGTTTTTGTCTAAGCCACTCCAGATGCAGCCCTATTTCACGCAAGTCACTTGGCCCTTCTATATAAATACGCTGGTTACATTGTGCATTTCCCAGTTTGTGTATAGCCTGCGCAATGTTCTTAATGGGTTTATTAATTAGATACAATAATAACAAGCCCAGCAAAAGAGCTAGTATGACAGAAATCAATGCTGAATAGGTTACTTGATTTCTGACCAATATTGCTAAGGCTGATAATGATTCGGTTTCTATATAAATTTGCCTATTACCCTGGGCCACTAATTCACGTACATCTGCACGCAATCGGACATATTCCTTAATATCTTCTGTCGACAACTTATCTGTACCTGAATCTTTTATAAGCAAGATTTGATCATACAATTTAAGTTCATCCTTGGTAAGCCTGGATAATAATTTCTTTATCTGTGGAGGGAGCTGGAACCGACTTGTCCGTGCAGCAATTTCAACATATTCCTGATGGTTATTTTGAAAAACAGTGAATATTGCAGCGTCTTCAAGAATTTGATATTGACGGATACTTCGATCCATACCTAATAAATGTTTGAGTAGTGCTTCACTGTTCTCAGAGACACGCACAGTCTGAAACAATGTAGTATGACTCTGATCAGTATAGTTCTGAATACTGCTGACACTGTAAACTAGCGTTAGAATCAAAGGCAATGTTACCGCAAAAAAGATAATGATTGTCCATTGAAAAATAGAACCTATCTGAAACAGATGGCGCAATTGCCACCGCTTTCGTTTACGACGAGCCCATAAAGGCTGCTCAGATGCCGACGAGTTATTTGCGTGCATAAAAACAAAACATCAAGAGTCTGCTGACTGGCGCAAATTTGGCCTTATTCTCAAGGAAAAACCTTCGGAACTATTGTCATCGGAAACATATTGATTAATATGAAAATACCGTTTTGCCTCGGTAAAACTTAAGTCAGTGTCGATATCATTATTCTCATAAAGCATTTGGTCGGAATAGCCATTCGCCAGGATTCGCCAATCAAATTTATTTTTAGGCGGAGCAATAGTCCTTAAATCAGATCTTAGTGTCGTAAAACAATTCTGAGTAAGCGTATTATAAAATTCAGGCTGTTGATAAAGTTTATTGACACGAGTCATAATTACGTCAAATATTTTTCTTATATTTTCTTTGCTTACTCGAAGTGGATACAAAAATACCTCTTCCTTACGAAAATTAGTTCTTAAACGGATAATGTCACTTTCATCAGCCAGAATATAAATTAACTCATACTGATTAAAAAAACCCTGAATAAGTTCCTGAGGCTCATCTTTTTCCAGACGAGTTTCAGCTGAAACGGCGAGATAAT
>CAYWLM010000111.1:0-8071 GCA_964459125.1 uncultured Methylomonas sp.
CGTTCTTGACCCAGCATTTCTTCTTGCAGAATATACACATCCTCTTTAAGCAGAGGAACAATATAAAAGAAGTTAGCTAAACGAATGACCGTTTTACGTAAAAACTTGGGAACGGGTTTATTGATAAAAGGAATTTCCAGTGGGCCTAATAAGAACACGAAAAAACAACGCGTTGTACCTTCATCCATGGGCGTCATAAAAAGCCAATGCAAATATTTGTCAGCCGTATTCGAGCCTTGATAGGGATAGTGATACCATAAGGTCATATCTTCCAGACCTGCGCCTTTTTTTTCACCTGCGGTCTTAACGGCACTACTTTGGCTCATGTCGGTTTCATAATCTACATAGATTATATCGCCTTCATGTCGGGTGCCTAATAAGTGTGGATCAGTAAAGGGCTTAAATTTACGGTGCAAAAAAGCATGGTTAAAGTCACATACATTTTCCAGAATCATGCTGAAATGTGCCTTTAAGGTAAAATCCAGCGGTACAAATTCCCACGGTTGATCTTGTGTGAGCTGAGGTATTTCGGGGATGGGTACCGTATCTGCCAGTGCCGGGTCGCCAGGAAATACCCAGATTAATTCATATTTTTCTTGTACCGGGTAAGAATTTATTTTGATATTAGGTAAGCTGTCTTTTGCCTTACCTTTGCCTAATTCGTGAGATATACCAGTGCATTTGCCGCACCCATCAAAGCTCCAGCCATGGTATTGACAAGTAATTTCATTGCCTTGAACGATGCCTGAAGTCAATCGTAGTTGGCGATGTGGGCAGCGGTTTTCTATCGCATTGACCTTGCCATCTTCGCCGCGATATAAGGCAATAGGGCTTTTCCAGAAAATTACTTCTACAGATTGGCCTTTTTTAAGTTTGGAGCTCATTTCCATGGCATACCAGTAATTACCGCTTTGGCCAACAGATCTTACTTGTTCGCGGCGACTTTTAGGTTGTTCTTCTTCAGTATTCATAATGATCCAAAAAATAATGTCTTAATATTAATATGGTTATTATAGCAGGAAGTGGGGGGGGCTATTTATTAAAAATAGCAATACGAATCATGACTAAAAACCCTTTCATTTTTTGCAATAAGCTGGCCTCTGGGCGTATTTTTTCATGGCCGGGGAGTGGGTGACCTTTAGCCAGTTTGCCTATTTTTTCTTTGACGGCAGGGTCTAGTTTACCTGCAGCAGCCAGTTCGAAAAACAAGGCTTTGGTATTACCTAGATCAAAGAAATCACGTTGCCATTCCCATTTGTAATCGCCACCATAACGAAACCAGGAGCCGCCAGTGCCTTCTACCATATAATGAGTGCCATCGTCTCTTTTGGCAGGAGAAACCTGAGTCCATAAACCGATCACTTCGCCTTGTTTTTCATCAATCAGAATGCGGTGATACGGATATTTCCATTCTTCAAAGCCTTCCATTTGAGCGCCAAGCGCCCACTCTTCAATTTGTTTGCGGTTGCGCGCGACAAACTCTTCATTTGGTCCGATATTCCAGCGGTATTCAGCATTATCGGTATACATAGCGCCTAAATGTTTAGGCCAGTCACCATCATTTTCGGCCTGGCGATTCGCTTCCAGCCAACGTTCTACCATTTCTTCAAGTTCGGCTCTAGGGTATGCTGCCATGTTGATTCCTTAATCCTGTATTATTTTAATTGCACTTGTAGGGCAGTATTCTGCAGCTGCTAGTGCTTTTTTGAGTAAAGCATTGTCAGCTGTATCTTGTAATACGCTTAATTTGCCTTTGTCATCAACCTGAAAAATTTCAGGTGCTTCGGCCATGCAGTTAGCATGCCCCTGACATAAATCCATATCGACATCTATTTTAAAACAGTTTAGTTTGCTCACGGAGTTAGCAGCAGTGTCTTGGCCTGCAGTGACTGTTTGTTCGATATTGCCTCGTTTAGTGTAGCGCACCATACAAGGGGAACCAGGCTGCACTACCATTTGTTTATAGTCGTCCTGATAGCTTTCAGGAGCACCCACCAGTTCAAATTTATAACGGCGTAATAATATCGCATAAATTGCTTTTAGTTGTAGCATGGCAAAGGCATTGCCACTACATTTATGACGTCCTCCGCCGAAAGCTACCCAGCTGAAGGGGATTGCATCTTCCTGGCGTTCTTTAGTAAAACGCTCTGGATCAAATTTTTCTGGATCAGGAAAAATCTCCGGGATACGGTGAGATACGCGGGGAGATACGCAGACATATTTACCTGCTTTGATAATATAATCTTTAAATTTCAGATCTTTAGCGACTTTTCGAATCAGAAAAATCAACGGTGGATGCAAACGTAAGACTTCTTTAATAACGCGTTCAAACACAGGGATTTCACGTAAAGATTGAAAGGTGACTTCGCCCTCATGCCCATATAAAGTATCAAATTCTTGCAGTACTTTATGCATATCTTCAGGATTACGTGCTAGCTCAAGTGTAATCCATGCAGCGGTCCCGGCTGTAGTATGATGTCCGGCAAATAAGGTGCCGATCAGCAAGCCGGTAATTTCATGCGGAGAGAGTGGGCTGCCATCGTCATAGCGAACATCTATCAGCATCTGGAAAGCATCATCGCTTTTTTCTGTTTTCTGAGCTCTTTTTTCGATAATACCTGTGACTAGCTGTTGCAAGCGCACGCGCGCTTTATCGCGGCGACGTAAAATAGGTATCGGCAGGTAAGGAAAAATAAAGGCCAGCGGATGCATGCCATTTTCCAGATCATGATAAAGGTGTGCAAATTCCTCATTAAGTTCGTAGCGGAACTCATTACCTAATAAACAGTGACTTGAAGTATAGATCGTCAATTGTTTCATAAACTCAAGTATATCTACTTCGCCAGAATCACCCCAATCCTTAATGGCATCTTCTACCTCCTGTACGATCACTTTAGAGTAGGTGCGCATGGGTTTATCACGTAATACCGGCATCAGCATTTTTAGTTGCTGGTCTTTGATATGTGGTGGCGCATCAAAAACCACACCTTTACCAAAAATAGGTGTCATTACTTTATACGCTTCATTTTGATCAAGCTGTTCATCAGGTGCACGAAAAAATGCTTCATTCCCTTCAGGCCCGGTTAGTAATACCATTTGCTGATGAAACAAACGAAACTCCCCAATTTCACCTAGTTTGCTTCTTAATAAAGTCATATAGTCAAATGGATTTTTTCCAAATTTAAGCATATGGCCTATAAGTGGTAGGCCGCCTGGCATTTTTGCAGGTTCTTTATTGGTTGGGCTCTGTTGTTCAGTCATAAAAATTTCGCTTACTGGGGATTTGCTGCACTCAAGTCTATAGTTATTAAAGCAATGTTCTGTCTTAGAGCGCGAGTGAGTTTTGAATTATAAATCTTGTTGATTTTACGCTGTGCTTGCATAATGTACAAACTATCTTGTTTAGATACTTGATTAGAGTAATGCGTATTATGGATGATATGCTTATAATTAGCAGGGTATTGTTTTAAGTATTTTGCAGGTTCAATTAATAGAGGTAAGCGATGGATAAAGCATCATTTGAAACAAGAAGAAAAAGAAAGTTTTTAGTGCAATCAGTTATCTGGTATGTGTTTTTAATCTCGTTAACGTATTTTCTACCTGAGTTTATGCTGTTTTACGTGGTTTGTGGCGCTTATGATGTAAGCCGTAACGGCAGCATCAATGGTCGAGTAATATATCGATACTTTTTTGGTAATGGCGTGCCTACTTGGGCTTTGTCTCCTTTTAATATTTTGATGGACATTGTTACCTTGCCTTATATCAATAAGAAAGTGTATCAGTTACAAGACCTGCCAGAAGAGTGCCAGCAGGAAATCAATGAATTACTGGATGTAGTCAAGTCTGAAAATGTAGTGGATGAGTTGGCTAGTAGGGCGGAGAAAATCAGGAGAAGTATGATTTTTTTCAAGTGGTACGGCAAGAATATTGAGAATTTTTATACTGTTCCAGCGTTTCATAAAGACTACAAATATATCAGAACAATAGGTGTTTCTGTTTTTAATAAAAAAGAATCAACTGATGAGCATTTTGGGCCATTAAGAACAACTTTAAGAGTGCTTTATAATATTAATGATATTAGCAGTCAGGATACCTATATTAAGGTAAGTCACATAGAGAATCATTGGTGTGAAAGTAAAATGTTCATTTTTGATGATACTTTACAACACCAATCCTTTAATGAAACTGATGAGCCGCGTTATTGTTTGTTTGTCGATATTGTAAGGCCGAGTAAATGTCATTTTGTAATGGATTTATTTGTCAAACTTGTGGCAACAATTATGCAAAAAATGAATCATATATTTTATAGTAGCTGGGTGCCGTTAAAATAAAACTGTTGCTACTGTTGATAAAGGCCGTGAACTCTGCAAATTGTTCATGATCTTATTGGTAAACACAATGATTTTCCTGTAATCCGCAGCCTGCGACAATCTGTCACGTTATATTTTTGGAATTGTTCTGCTATTATCCAATATAGCTCTTGAGAATCTATTTTCTTTCCAAACAAGAGTCATTTGATAATTTTTACGTCTGGTATTTTCTTATCAGGCGTTTTTTTTTGCCTGAAGGCTTTGTTGTTTTGCTCTACTTAATTTGAATAATTCCTGGCAACAGTGGGGGCACGCAATCAGCTAAAAATCTCAGAGCAGCAGTGCGACAATCTGTCGCGCGGCAATATGCCACATTTTCAGCTTACTATTATCTGGATAGAATAGCTGCAACTCTTAAATATACAAATCTTACCTCCAATAGTTTGTTGAGTTTTTAATGCATTTAGCTACCAAACTAGCTAAGTGCATTTTTTTTGCCTGATATTTTCTGCTGTGATTTGTAGGGGGTATTAATTGACATTACATCACTACGCAGTACAATTATCTGTTAATTTCGATTTAGGCCAGGAAGGCTAGTCTAGTACTTTAGAAAGTACCTTAATAATATTATTTTACAAAAGTAGGAAGCTATTAAATGAGTCATACCTTATATGAAGCTAATGCACAACGTGTGCATCGTTGTGAATTAGCCGTTCCGGGATCAAATCCAGAAATGTTTGAGAAGGCATTGAAAAGTGGCGTAGATGTTATTTTTCTTGATCTAGAAGATGCGGTTGCACCCGATGACAAGTTGCAGGCACGTAAAAATGTTATTAAAGCAATTAATGAGTTGGATTGGGCAGGGCATGGCATTACCGTTTCGATACGTATTAATGGCCTAGACACGCAATATATGGTGCGTGATGTGGTTGACCTGGTGGAACAGTGCGGTGAAAAAATAGACACAATCCTGATTCCTAAAGTAGGTGTGTATAGCGACGTCTATATGGTTGAATCTATGCTGAACCAATTAGAAATGCAACAGGGTTTAACTAAAAAAATAGGAATTGAGTGTCTGATTGAAACTGCGCTGGGCATGGCAAATGTTGAAGATATTGCCAAACAAGGTGCTATAGGCGGTCGTTTAGAAGCCTTACATTTTGGAGTTGCTGATTATGCCGCCTCTAATCGCGCAAGGACAACCAGTATTGGTGGTTTAAATCCTGATTACCCAGGTGATCAATGGCACTATGCTATCAGCCGTATGACGGTTGCCTGTCGAGCTTATGGTTTACGTGCCATTGATGGACCTTTTGGTGATTTTAAAGATCCCGAAGGTTTTAAAGATGCTGCGAGAAGGGCGGCTGCTTTAGGCTGTGAAGGGAAATGGGCTATCCATCCATCGCAAATTGCCTTGGCAAATGAGGTATTTACACCACCTGAGTCAGAAGTACAAAAAGCCAAACGTATTTTGGCGGCTTTAAAAGAAGCAGCAGAACAAGGTAAAGGGGCTGCTGCCTTAGATGGTCGATTAATTGATGCGGCTTCTGAAAAAATGGCAAACAATGTAGTAAGCACAGCTGCTGCTATTGCTGCTAAAGCTTAAAGCAAATAAAATTGGAAAAAGGTCGCTTTTGCGGCCTTTTTTATTGAATCATTAGATAGTTTTTATAGAGGATGCGATGGATATTCATGAGTATCAGGCTAAAGAAATTTTAGCTGGCTACGGTGTAAAAATTGCTGAAGGTGGGCTTGCGTATAGCCCCGAAGATGCAGTGCAACGTACCCGGGAAATTGGAGGTAATGTTTGGGCGGTTAAGGCCCAAATTCATTCAGGCGGCCGGGGGAAAGTGGGTGGTGTAAAAATTTGTTTTACTCATGAAGAGGTTGAAGCTGCGGCTGATAGTATGCTGGGTAAACGGATGGTAACTCATCAGACTGGGCCAGCAGGTAAAGTGTGTTCACGTTTATATATTGAAGCAGGAACAGATATAGCTAAAGAACTGTATTTCAGCTTTCTGGTTGATCGTACTCACGAACGTATTGTCATGGTAGGTTCCGCTCAAGGGGGAATGGAAATTGAAGATCTGGCTGAAAATAATCCTGATGCGATTAAGAAGATTCATATCGATCCTGCAGTAGGTCTGTTAGATTTTCAGGCGCGTAAAATGGCTTTTTCTTTAGGCCTGGAAGCCTCGCAAATAAGTCATGCTGTGAAGTTTATAACGGGTTGCTATCGCGCCATGCGCGAGCTGGATGCTAATATGCTGGAGGTTAACCCATTGGTTGTGACCAAAACTGGTAAGTTAGTGGCCCTGGATGCAAAAATGGGTTTTGACGATAATGCGCTTTTTCGTCGTCAAAAGGTAGCTGAGCTACGCGATAAAACTCAGGAGGATCCGCGTGAAATGGCGGCAGCTGATCGGGGGTTAAGCTATGTTGGTCTGGATGGTGATATCGGTTGTATGATCAATGGCGCAGGCCTGGCCATGGCCACTATGGATATGATTAAGCTGGCTGGCGGAGAACCGGCAAACTTTTTAGACGTAGGTGGAGGAGCATCACCTGAAAGGACTGAAAAAGCCTTTCGTCTGGTTTTGGCCGATGAAGGTGTTAAAGCCATGTTGGTAAATATTTTTGCAGGAATCAATCGCTGCGACTGGATTGCTGAAGGTGTGGTGCAAGCCGTTAAAAAAATAGATTTGCAGATTCCTTTGATTGTGCGTTTATCGGGTACCAATGTAGAAGAAGGGCGTAAGATTATTGCGGATAGCGGCTTGCCGATTATTACTGCAACAACTTTAGCTGAAGCAGCCGAAAAAGCAGTGCGGGCAAGAAATGAGCAAGTAGCAAAAGAAGGAGCGGCTTAATGGCAATTTTAATTGATAAAGAAACACGCATGATTGTGCAGGGCTTTACTGGAAAAATTGGCACTTTCCATGCGCAGGATATGATTAATTATGGCTCTAATGTTGTCGGTGGTATCACGCCAGGTAAAGGAGGGCAAACGCATCTGGATCGCCCCGTGTTTAATACCGTTAAAGAATCTGTCGAACAAGTGGGTGCTGAAGCCAGTATTATCTTCGTTCCTCCTGCATTTGCGGCTGATTCCATTATGGAAGCGGCTGATGCAGGTATTAAGTATTGTGTGGCGATAACGGACGGTATTCCTACACAAGATATGATGAAGGTTAAACAATATTTACGCAAATTTCCAAAAGATGAGCGGATGGTACTAACGGGGCCTAATTGTGCGGGAACAATAAGTCCTGGAAAATCAATGCTAGGTATTATGCCCGGGCATATTTATAAAGCAGGTGTGGTAGGCATAGTTGGGCGTTCAGGTACTCTGGGTTACGAAGCGGCTGATCAATTGAAAGAACTTGGTATCGGGATTTCTACGTCGGTAGGTATAGGTGGTGATCCGATTAATGGCAGCTCGCATCGTGATATTCTTGAGTTGTTTGAGCAGGATAATGAAACCCGGGTAGTGATTATGATTGGCGAAATTGGTGGTCCTCAGGAAGTTGAAGCAGGTATCTTTGCTAAAGAATATATGAGTAAACCTGTTATTGCTTATATTGCTGGCTTAACAGCTCCGAAAGGTCGTCGTATGGGGCATGCAGGTGCCATCATCTCTGAGGTTGGCGAAGGTGCAGCCGAGAAGGTGGAGATGTTACTGGATTTAGGCGTAACGATTGCGCCGAACCCATCCTCAATGGGTGAAACAGTTGCCAAAGTTTTGGCAAAATTATAAAAAA
>CAYWLM010000112.1:0-7904 GCA_964459125.1 uncultured Methylomonas sp.
TGCAGGGCATAGGATCGCATAAACCCTTATTAAACATAAAGCGCCTGATGGTTTGTTGTTGTTCACTGCTAAAAATAATAGCTATATCTTTATAATAAGTATGCATATTATTACGTTTAAAATAGTTGTTAAAGTTTTCCGCTAATGCTTTGGCGGCTTTATCATAGACGACTGCGGTATGTAATCTGCCTTTAAACGCCAGTTCAGTAGAGGCATCCTGATATATTGCATTGGTCAGTTCTTGTTGATCCGGACCGAATGCCAGCACTTGCTCATTTACTCTTACAGTGGATAACTCAATGGCTACAGGCATGGATAAATAGAGTCCTGGCGCTTGAATATACAAAGTCTCATGATCTAATGTTTGAGTGAGCTCTGCTAATTTTACATAATATTTATAATTAGCTAGCAACGATAGAGACACCAGTGTATCACCTACTGGAAAACCAAATAAATGCTTGTACTCATGCCGGTTTAACGTCTCGTCGGTGGTTAGTTTTGCGATAACGTATTCGTCTGCCCCCTCAAGTGAAATGAATTGACTAAAGCTGTTAGTAATTTCGGTACGGTTAAAAATGGAAAACGAGCCATTTTGGAATGACCATGTTACCCATACTATAAAAACAACAACAGTTAAAACTAGCAATGTTTTAAGTATTTGTAATAGGCTTTTTAACATGCTCTTTGATCACTCAGTATTCAATAGATAGTTACAAGCATTTTAAAATAATACTTTGCACTCTTATAAATAATTACCTCCCCCCTTCAAACCGATAGCCATCAAAGTAAACAAATGTGGTGCAATTATTTATTCCATTGCATTACCTTAATCAACTCTGTCAAGAACCATTCTCGATTAATTAACCTCACTAAAGCACCTTTTCCAGTATTGACTATAGAGAATACAAAAATGCACGCAATTGATTTAATTCTATGGCATCTAAACTATTCAGCTTTTCAATAGTATGCAATTCTTTTATCGCGGGCCCATCATGCAGATACGCAGCCTCTATGACATCACACGCTCTGCCATCGTGTAATAAAAAATCACAGCCTGAAATGACGTCTTCAGGCTGTGATATATCAAGCGGAGCTTTAGTATTGTGGTTAGAGTCTGTCACAAAGCGATTGAACCTCAGTCCTTTTAAAGCTGGTGTTCTAATATATTGTACATAAGCCTTGTATTCATCTTTGACCGTACCATCATCATGTCGAATTTTTACCTTTGCTGGTACCTGAAGCACTTGAGACAAGTATTCCGTAAGTTGTCCATAAGCTTCAGCCATATCATCATAACGAATATTCTCCTTTTCTAGCGCATTGCCCAGTTGAGACAAGTATCCCATAATCGGCTCATAAGCCTCGCTCTCTTCCTTTGGTGCCCTGGCCACTTGAGACAAGTATCCCATATCGTGTAGCAGTAAATCGGTACCCAAATAAGAAATAAAAGGATAATCAGTTTGACCGCCTGATTGTATTCTTAATCTTTCCAGATGTTCTCTTTCTTCATCGGGTAACATATTGTCATCTTTTACAAACGCGACTTTATCAATGACATGACAGCTATTACATTCAAGATCTTTGAAAACCTCTTCACCTTCTTGCACTTCTACGCTGGAAACCTGATATTCTGAGCGATTTGGAATACCTATCCAGCGTTGATAGGTTGCCATATCTTTAATCTCCTGCTCTGTAATATCAGAGTTGGCTGCTTGTTTTATGCAATGCGCATCTGCAGGTCCACAAACATTTTTGTTATAGCGTACCAAATGTTTGGAATTAGCAGGTGGAGAACTATGTAATTCATTATAACTTTCCGTAGAAGTCATATTCATTTCAACATTAGCTGCATTGGCAATCTGGTCTTCCAGAGAAGCACGGTCTCCTATCCAGCCCCATCGGCTAAGGTAACAATCCTCGCTAGAAGCGCTCAAAACGCCCGAACTACAATCACGAAAATTCGTGATACCACCACCCCGTGTGCCTGGTACCAGAATGTAATTGCCGGGGTAACCAGTAAGCTTATTCTGAGCCTCTTGTGTATCAATGATCACCTGATCAGAAATCATTTCTATCATCGGTGTGTTACCCAGACGTCGGCCTAATAAATGCATAAATCCAACTTCAGGTTCATCATCGCTCATAGCTTTTAAAATAGCTGGCCCAGAAACATCTATACAATTATTGGGCCAGATATCGCCTGGAATATTATCTGGTTTAGTAAGAATTCCACCTACTTGCATGCACACTATGTCGGTACCTATATCAATACTATTAATCTCAACTCTTTGGGGGGGGTATTTATCACGACCAAAGTCATCAACCACGACTTCGTAGCCATCTCCCTTCTTAATGTCGACATATTCCATTGAGTATGTTGGTTTGTTGTTTTTCTGATTAACATGAAAACTGTCACCATAAAAATTCATGACCTTATTAGTATAATAGCCATCGGAGCGATCGGTTCCCAGATCAAACAGTACCATTTTCATCGACGGTAACTCTTTGTTTGAATAGGTATAGTCACGGTGTATTTCGAACGCCTTGTCTTGCATACCATTATCTACATGAATCTGAGGCAATTTTCCATTTGGCATCAGCGGAACACCGCTTCCATTTCTGATATGGCAGGCATCACAGGTGTTGCCATGAAAAGGAGCCGTTGCGTTCGCCGCTTGAAAGCCCGCTGGAAAATCGACATGGCCGAGAGCACCTTCAAACTCAGTACCATCAATAGCATGCTTCCCATTCTCTAGGACTTTTTCTGCTGAATTGTACAAGATGTTGGAGCGGTATTCATTGTGCCACAATGTTCTTCCCCGTATGCCGCGTATAAAATGATCCGGCGTCTGGTTCATGTGATTACTCATAAAAAAAGCGTGCCAGAAGTCATCTGTATAGCTCTTGGTTTTAAGCGTCTGATCTGCTGGATTTACCATAGGTAAATATTGGGTATAAATGCTGGCGTTATACACCTTGTCATACAAAGACATGCCATCATTTAAATTTTTAAATGAGACTGGAAGATGTTGTTCCGGCACACCCGCATATAAAAATAAAGTTCTGCCATATTGATTGGCATTTATGCCAGGCAGAGCTTTAGTAATGTCTTCGACAGCTGCGATGATCTGTTCACGACTCAACGAGTTCTTTTCCGCTTCCGTTTCGCCATAGAGATATCTCCATTGCAGATAATAACCATTGGTATGTATTTCAAAATTTAACACGCAGTCTTCTAATCGTTCAATATCATCCTTATTTCCCTGTCGTGCCCCAAGATAAATTTCTTTGGTGCATTTTTTTGGTAACACATAATGTGTTCCTTTAAACAATGATCCTAGTGGATTACCAGCTTTATCTATAAATGCCTTTTGGAATCTTTCCAGTTCGTAAAAACCAATAAAGGGGTTGGTGTCTATGTCTTTGGTCAGATCGATATGCGAACTAACTTTAGGCCAGGGATACCGTCCATCATCAACATAGGATTTTATTGACGTATTAAATTGACTATCAAGGCTAGCAGTTTTCGCTTCCACTTCTTTGGTACAGTCATCTATTGGATCTGATCCACAATCCGTAACCGTTATTTCAGGATCTTTTGTTATCCAGTCGACTTTACCCAGATACATATCGCAATAATTATTATCACTAGCACAGAATTTTTTGAGATTGCCTATTGAATCTTCATTTTTAGGGTCAAACACAGCTGGTGCATCCCATAACCACCCCCCTGTGCTGGTTGCAATCAATTGAGTCGTAAAATAATCTTCATAGCAAACAGAATCTGCTACGAAGTCTGCTTTTTGTGCACAAAAGTGACCAGTATACCAAGGCCGCCAAGGAGCAAAGACGGTCGCTTCGTTTATGACATAAGCAAGACTTGGTACATTAGTTTTGGTATCTGTATCTTCGTAAGGAAGGTTACGCATTAAATCCGCCTGGAATCCATTAAGATTATCAGTAAGTGTGTTAAGTCGTTGAATTCTGACTTTTACTTGTACACAGTCCGAACAGCTCTTGTCTGTTGGCGCTTCACCTTGCTGGTAAAGGGTGTCTGTGCGATGCATTGCCATAATATTAAGCACACCATAGCGTAGCATGCAACGCGGCTCATCTATTTCATTGTTTGTTTTAATTTCACATAGACCGGGTTGTAGTGCTACATAGGGCAATACAAAAGGTGTGTCAATGAGGTTACTGTCTTTGGTGCTGAGCTTCTGGTGCCAGGGCAAATCTGTATACCACTCACTAAAAAGCTCATCCCCTGTTGCTGGTATGGGTTTAACATAGAGCGATGTACAGTCCTCATCCACATTATACTGGAGAGGCGTATGTGTGCTTGGTAGAAACGATCCTGCACATTGGCCGGTAATGGATTTACCTTTGACAAGAAGAGCACTTCTGCCATTCCATCGCTCCCTGCCCAGAAAGAGTTCCCCAGATTTGTCATATTGGCACTGAATAGACTGCTTATTAAGAATAGCGTCAGGATCGCTACACAATACAGGGTTGTTTACATAATCTTGTTCTGTAAAATGGATTATGACACCGCCATTATCACAAGATTGTTTCACTTGAAACCAGTTACCGCTTGCCGAATTATTGTCCAGGGTAAAAGATTTAGCGCATTTACCTGCAATTGTGATCTTGTCGTCGCCTTTTGAGAGAGTGGCATTTCCATCCCAATTCACTCTATGTATAACAATGTCATTTGAACCATTTTCAAAATCACAGGTAAATGGCGATTTATCTGATTCGACCTTGTTATTACCAGTGATACAGCTTACGCTCCCCCCCTCGTCACCAGGATTGAAAAATAATAAGACATTATCAATAGCGGCATTCGCCGTTTGAAAGTAGATACAAAACACCGGTATTAATAGACGTATCATAATAATAACCTTATTTAAGACGGTAAAAATGTAAAGAGCCAATCGAAAAAGATTATATATTACTCTCCGATATCAGCTTTTTCCCTTTTTAACACAATAGTTTATAAAAAGGTAGTGCACGCGCTATTTATTCCGCAAGAATAAACTGAATTGCGAAAATAAACCATGACCACTAATTCTATTCCCTCTAACTCACTTAAACTCACGGTGTCTGACTAAGAAGTTCCACTGCTAATTTAAGTACCGGAAAGACTGCTTGCATATCAATTGCGGATTGTTCATTATTTAATGCGAAGCTAATAACAAACAAGCGTCCATCGTTACGTTGCAACAACCAGTTACCTGCCAGAACACCGAATTCCGACCCACCCTTGAATCCAACATAAATCCATTGCTCTCTATCAATATCAAGCTTGTCTTCCAGGCTCATTATTTCAGTAACCGGCCGCATATTTTCAGTCTTCGCTTTACTATACAACGACATCAGCACATGACACATATCAAAACGATTAGCGAACCATTCAATGGTATTAATATGGAGAGGTGCGGATTGTTCACCGTTTTGTACAAAATAGCTTTCAAGCTCTTGATAACCCCGCTGCTCATTATCCAAAACTAGCCGTTTATTTGCAGTAGATTTTGCCAGATAAGCCGCAAGCTCAGCATCACTATAAAGAAATTTCAAAGCGGCAAATTCTCGGGTTGCCAATAACGGAATATTCAGCGCAGGGTCATGATGTCCCGTTAGTTGCATACGTTGCTCTACATTTTCACGTCCGAGCAGATATAACAAATGATCTGTAGCGGTATTATCACTGCGCTGAATCATCTGTTCTGCATAGTAACGAACTGTATACTGCGTATTATCAGGAACAAAAAGTAAAGCACCTCCAGGAATTGATTTATACTCAGGCTGGATAGCTAACAAAGTATCCCAGGAAAGATAAGCTTCTCCACCTCTTGAAGCGTTTTCTACAGGGATATTTTGAGTCGCAATTTGATGTGCCAGTTCAGCCAGTATGTAAAGTTTGAAGCTTGAGCCTACGGCTAATGATTGTTCAGCATCAATTGCGTGTATCGTCGTGCAGTCTTGTTCAACAATTTCTCCGGCGAGAAAGGATCTTTTTTCAGCCAAGACCATGAATTTTTGATCAAATGTTTGCCAGGATTGTAGGGAATCATCAATCTGCCTAGGTGAAGCAGAACAGCTCAAAATAGAGACTGCTGCCCAGAATAGAGTAATTAACTTCCGCAAGCTATAAAAATTGCTTTGCTTATTTAACAGCTGTTTTTTTATCATTTTAAAGGCCCGATTCATTAAATCTGCGCTTTGCAGTTACGCAAAAGCATAAAGTTTATGAGCATCATGTTAGCTGATTACAAATGACGCTCTGCCATACTTTCTGCAACGTCATACCGGCAGGGATGACGTGCAAATGCAAGCTTTGTATTAACTTCAGTGTGGCTGAGGATTATGGATAACCAGATGAAGTTATACGCTTTATACTGTTAAAGACAACTCCCAGCCTCTATTAGTTAAACCTTAAGCAATGCCTAGCCCGTGTATTAAGCAAGATACCAAATTATAAAATGGGTGTAGACTATCGCATAAAATACCTACACTTCTCGACAGGCTGCTTTCTAACGACTAATTATTGCTGATAAAAAAGCGTAAAGTAATACGCAAAGTATAAGCACAAGACATGAACAGGATAAAATGCAAAAACATACTATAGATACACGAATTTCACCCGAAGTACATTTGGCAGTTTTGTCTCGGACTGAAGTCAATAAATTATTAGACACCAGCCAGGGAGGCTTGTATCAACTACTCCGTAATTGTGCATTGGCGGTGTTGAACTGTGGCTGTGATTCTGATGATGGCAAGGAATTACTGGAGCGATACAGTGACTTTTCGATTAAGGTTATTCAGGAAGAGCGAGGCATTAAACTGGATCTGATAGGTGCACCGGCAATCGCTTTTGTCGATGGCGAAATGATTAAAGGTATCCGTGAACATTTGTTTGCCGTATTGCGTGATATTGTTTACGTTAGCAATGAGATAAATGATAACCCAAAATTCGATATGCAAAGTTCGGAAGGCGTTACCAATTCAGTTTTTCATATATTACGTAATGCGAGTATCATTCATCAGGGTACCGAACCAAAGCTAGTTGTGTGCTGGGGCGGACATTCCATTTCACGCGAAGAATATCTTTATACCAAGCAAGTAGGCTATGAAATTGGCTTACGCGGGATGAATATCTGTACCGGTTGTGGGCCAGGTGCAATGAAGGGGCCAATGAAAGGTGCCACTATCGGCCACGCAAAGCAACGCATTAATCATGGACATTATATCGGTATCACCGAACCGGGCATTATCGCCGCAGAGTCACCCAACCCCATCGTTAATGATCTGGTGATTTTGCCGGATATCGAAAAGCGTCTGGAAGCGTTCGTACGTACTGGACACGGCATCGTTGTGTTTCCTGGAGGCGCTGGTACAGCCGAGGAAATCCTTTACTTGCTTGGCATTCTGTTGCATCCGGATAACGCAGAAATACCTTTTCCGCTGATTTTCACCGGGCCTGAGTCAGCCGCTGATTACTTTAGGCAAATCAATGCGTTTGTGGGAGATACTTTAGGTTTTGAGGCGCAGCAACGTTACAAGATTATTATCAATGATACAGCTAGAGTAGCACGGGAAATGAAACTTGGCATCCGTCAGGTGCGTGAATTCCGTAAAAGCAAAGCCGACGCTTATTACTTTAACTGGGGCTTGAAAATCGCCTCCGAATTCCAGCAAACGTTTACGCCCACGCATGAAAATATGGCGGGACTAGAATTACATAAAAATCAGGAGAAGCACCAGTTAGCGGCGAATTTACGCCGGGTATTTTCTGGCATAGTATCTGGTAATGTCAAAGACGAAGGAATCCGCGCTATTGAGAAATATGGGCATTTTGAAATCAGTGGTGATAAAGAAATCATGCAGCCGGTTGACAACTTACT
>CAYWLM010000113.1:0-3257 GCA_964459125.1 uncultured Methylomonas sp.
AAATAACATGATTTCATGCATAATAAATTATTTTCTGCTTTAAGCTAACGGGGTGCTTACTGGTAAATAGTTGACGTTAAGGAACCAACCCAAAACCAAGTTTTTCTAATAAAACCTCCCCTAGCCCCTCCTTGCCAAGGAGGGGAACTATAATGGTTACACAATTTTAAATGTCCGCTGAAGCCTATTATTAGCTATAAGCATTTACCAGTTGCGTAAAAAATTGTGCACATGCTTTTTAGGTGTTTTAGCCAGTTTCTGCAGCAAATTAAACGGAATATCATGTATATCATAGTGTTGATTTATATTGCCTAGCATTGCCATCCATAGCTTTGTGGTCATTTGAGAGTCATATAAGGCTCTATGAAAAACGCCATCGGTAGGAATATTTGCATGCTTTATCAAGGTTCCTAACTTGTGATCAGGCGCATCTTGATAAATTCTTCGTGAGACAAGCATTGAACATGCAAACTTGCCTGAGTATTGCCTTGATATTCTGGCTAACTCTGCATCCAGAAAGCGCTTATCAAATGTAGCGTTGTGCGCCACAAGGTTATAATCAGCTATAAAGTCAGAAAATTCAAGCATGACCTCCTCGCAGGGTGGAGCATCTGCCAGCATTTTATTCGTAATCCCGGTATATCCTTCAATGAAACTATCAATACGCCGACCAGGGTTCATCAGCGCCTGGAAATGGTCTTTTATTTCGCCATTCTCAATACGCACTGCACCTATTTCAATAGCACGATCTCCCATATCAGGTGACAGGCCAGTGGTTTCAAAATCCAGAATTACCACAGTATTAGCCATAGTCATGAATAATTACCCCCTCATTCCTTTTCAGATTTTTTATTTTGCAAAAGATGCTCATAGATTTTAATCATTGTTGTTTTTACTGATTACACCTTATTTATAATAATGCATGAAACAATCCATGGCCATACAGCAACAGGATGTCAGCCAGAGACAGACCACTCTGGAACTCTTGACTAAAGGCTAGGCCAAGCATAGAACCGGCAGTCTGGAAAATGACTACAGCCTATATAATTCTGACCTATGTGCTTGCCTCGTATAGCTATACGGATTTCAAGCGCATGACTGCATTCTGGGCAAGGGTCACCCGCTTTATATTGTTTGGCTGAATGAGCGCCTGGATTTAGTATGCCATTTGCAGAAACCGGCGTTGATTGATGCCTTGTCTGTGGCGTTTTAAGCTGCGTAACAATGGCATTAAGCAATAATATTTGTTGCTGCAAAAAGCCATTAATATCCTGTCCTTTATTATTGGCAATATCATCCAGTTGCTGTTCCCATTGCGCAGTTAATAATGGATCTTTGATGGTATCTGGGACAGCATCTATCAGATCAAACCCAAGCGTTGTTGCTTTAAGCAATTTCTTTTCTGCAATAATAAATTTACGCTGGAACAAGGTTTGAATAATATTGGCTCGGGTGGCCTGGGTGCCCAGTCCTGCCGTTTCTCTCAGTATCTTTTTCATTACCTTATCGGTCACCTGGGTGCCAATGGTTTCCATGGCTTTTATCAACGTGCCTTCAGTGTAATGCTTGGGTGGCTGGGTTAATTTATCTAACAGTTTGAGATGATCACAAAGTAATTGCTCACCTTTTTTTACCGCAGGAAGCTCCTGTTGATTATCTTCACCTACTGGTTTGGAAAAGCCCGATCTGATTTCTGTTTCAAGCGCCTGCTTCCAACCTTTAACACGAGCTATACGTCCACTGGCTTTAAACGGGTCTGTGTCAATCATTACGATAATGGTACTTTGATCGTATTCAAAATCAGCAAAGAACTGCGCAATATAACGGCGCCTAATTAAATTGTATATATTCAGTTCTTTGACATTGAGTCGACTAATACCCGGCGTTGCCTGCGTTGGAATAATGGCATGGTGAGCCGTGACTTTTTTATCATTCCAGACTCGGGATTGTTGTGCTTTATTCGCCTGAGAAATAAGATCACACAGACTGGCATCATTTTTACACAGCGCATGCAGTATCGTACTGACATCGTTAAATTGACTCAGCGGCAAGTATTCACAATCACTTCTTGGGTATGACGTCAGTTTATGAGTTTCATATAGAGATTGTGCTAGATTCAATACTTCCTGAGCACCATAGCCCCAGCGACGCGAAGCCTCTTGCTGTAAACCCGATAGATTATAAAGTAAGGGTGGTGGCTGTTTTTTTCTAGCGGTTGTGGCGGTTGTGACTAAACCTTGTTGATTTTGACATCGATCAATGACGGACTGGGCAACCTGTTTGTCCAGACATCGTTTTTGCTCGTCGCCCTGCCCTGCTGATAGTTGTTCAGCAAACTGCCATTTTGTTTCTAGCAATTCACCAGCTATCCCATTATTGGTATTAAAATAAGCCAGAATTTCATAATAAGGAACTGGTTTAAAATTTGAGATTTCCCGATCGCGATTGACTATCAACGCTAATGTGGGCGTTTGTACCCGACCTACCGAACGTACTTGTCGATCATTTGCTAAGAGCGTAAAAGCCCGGGTTAAATTCATGCCTATCAACCAGTCAGCACGTCCTCTAGCCAAACCGGAATGATACAAAGGTTCCGTTTCTATACTCGGTCTAATCGCTTTCAATGCACGTTGAACACTCACCGTATCTAAAGCTGACAACCATAAACGACGCGTGGCCCCCTTATACTTAAAATAATCCAGCACCTCACGGGCAATAGTTTCCCCTTCACGATCCGCATCGGTGGCAATCACCACACTATGGCTGCGTTTTAATAACTTTTTGAGAACCGTCAATTGTTTGCTCGTCGATTTTTTTGCCGCCATTTTCCAGTCCTGGGGCAAAATTGGCAAATCGTTTAATGACCAGCGCTTATACCTGGGATCGTATGCATCGGGAGGAATCATTTCCAGTAAATGACCTATACACCAGCTAACCACCACTTTATCTCCCTGGAGATACCCATCATTACGTTGATTAGCACACAGAATACGTGCGATATCACGCCCTTGTGATGGTTTTTCACAAAGATAGAGTTCAAATGTATTGTTTGCTCTTTTAACCAAGGTAGAATGATCTCGAATTGATCAAGGCTGACTCGCCTTGAGCTGTTTATTAAAACAGTGATTATACCTTTTTTACGCATCCTTACTGTGCTTGCAATGCTTGTGCTACCCTGGGACCGAAATGATTAATTTCCTTTTAAGATTTGTGCCTGTAGTTTTCAAATACTACTTTTACCCGAGGATAACCTGCTT
>CAYWLM010000113.1:3357-7900 GCA_964459125.1 uncultured Methylomonas sp.
CTCTTTGACAAATTCAATTGAGCTGATTAGGTACGCAATGCGTATCCTACTCAAGATTTGTCAAATCTTTAAACTCGAAATAAGGTTCATATTGTGAGCCCCCAATTTTCTGGATAAATGCCTTCCTTAACCGAACGATGAAAACTTGAATACGGATAATCCGATAAATTTTCCACAATTCCATGTTTAATTGGGTTGTAATGAAGATAATCAAAATGTCGATTATAATCTTCCTGGTCTCACAATGTATGTTCCCAGAACCGCCTTTGCCATACACCTCGTCTATTGTAACGCTGTTTCGATGTGGATATTGTTTGCTCAAAACCACCTAAATCTAACCATGATTGGGTAAAGTGCTTTTTAATAATCCCCCAACGTTTTGAATAATTAGTGTCATCTTTTGGTAACGTCCATATTGCATGAATATACTCGGGTAACATAACCATAACATTAATTGTGAATGGAAAATTCTGCAGACAATATTGAAAAGCGGCGCTTAAACAATCACGAGCCATTTCATTATTTAAAATAGGGCTGCGTTTTTCAGTGACTACGGTAAAAAAATAGCTGCCACCTACTATATAATTGCGCCGATAATCAGACATATTTAATATTCAATCGTTTTTTAGGCTACAAGTTTAAAACGGGACAAAATAAGTAGGGTGGGCAGTTTTTTTGCCCACCATTAAGCTAATTAGTGGTGGGCAGAAAAGATTGCCCACCCTACAGGTTATAGCTTGTCTCGTCTTAAGTGCGTAGCCGTTTTTTATAATCTGTAGGGTACGCAATGCGTACCCTACTTGGCTTGCCTTATCTACTGAACACCCAATGCCTTATACGCGGCATCCACCGGATCAGCATAAAAACTAATCTGAAACTTAGAAAATAACTCAGCAGGTACTGTAGGTATATCTGACGCGGAAGACATAGGTAATAAGACTTTAGTCCCCCCGCTATCCATTACCATCTGCAAGCTACCAGCTAGATCCTCAACAGGGTTAACCACTCCACCCAGGGTCATATTGCCTAAAACAACCATCTGCTCTTGCATGGGCTTTTTCATCAGAATAGAACAAAAGGCAATAAAAGCCGCCAGACTGGTTTGGGTACTTGTTCCTGAGTTATATAACTCGACTATATGTAGATGAAATTCATACTCAGAAAACTTTGCAATCTGGCTTATTCGGCTCAAGTTTCCTTTAAAATAATCAAAACCAACACGAATGGCTTCCTTAGCCGCCACATGAGATCCGAAACCAGAAACCGTATGTTTACCATGCCCAGCCATCATTTGCGTTTCAAAGCGATATAAGCCCAGTTGTCCCGAGGCACCACCTTTGGTCACCAAATAAACCACACCAGGATGTGATAATCCCTCTGGAATAAGTTTACTTCCACCCTGTTCAGGTACATTCACAAAAAACTCTTCTAATGACTCATTATCCAGATAACTAAAATGCACATCGAAAAACTCCATACCACCGAGTTTCTTCAATTGTTCCTTAATACGGCGACGAACTTCAAGCGCATAAATCAAACAGCAACGAACATCTTCTTTTTCATATTTGGCATGAGGGTGTAACAGCTTTAATAGTCCTGATACCGTGCGCCTTACTGCAATCACATCCCTTTGATTCAGATTATTACCCAGCTTAAAATAGCTATCAATGGCATCGGCAAAATTGCGTTTACGCATTTCACGCATATATTCGGCCATATAATCGGTAATCAAGCCATAATTATTGGTAAAAAATTCAGGCCGCATTTTAGGGATTTCCCAGCCTGGTATATACGCATGAAACCGATCAAAAAAGGCTGTATCAATCATTTTTTCTGGAAACGGTGCTAATAAATGACTGGTTTTAACTAGCGTATCGACACTCTGATTAATATTACCAATAAACACCATCGATGCACTGGCTTCAATGGAGTCACGTCCTCTGGAAAAAGAACCTGAGGCCATATAATCCTTCATAATCTGGATGCCGTCGTTATCATGAAAGTTAATACCGGCTACTTCATCAAAGGTCACAACATCCCATAAACCTACTAAGCCGACTTTTCGACTTGCCATGTTATAAAACAAATTCGCTACGGTTGTCTGCCCACCTGAGACTAATAAACTATTGGGTGAACATTCTTTATACACATGGCTTTTACCTGTTCCTCTTGGTCCTAATTCACACACATTATAATTATTTTCCACAAATGGAATCATCCGTGCGAGTAGATGTAATTTAACCCGATCTTCTAAATTAACGGGCTCCATGCCTATAGAGCGTAATAAGACATCTCCCCACTCATTTGTAGTGAATTTCTCGCGCGCAGTAAATAGCTCCCCCATATCCATGTTTGGCATCTGGATAGGCTTTAAAGTAGAAATAGAAAACGGCGAGGTTTTCTGTCCTTCTTCAAAGAAATACTGCACGGTGATAATGCACCAAATCCCTCCCATAAAGAGTTTTTCATTTTCCTTAACGATATTAACGGGCACAAAGGCATCCTTAAGCCCTAAATTGGATAAGTTCGCCTCATAAATATCTTTGTGTTGATTGAGCTTAACACTGACTTTATCGATGACTTTATAGCTTCCCCGCTCACGAATCAGCGACTTGACCTTTTCTGCCTCATCAGGGCGAACATAGTTTTCCGCTAAAACCTTCTTAACGTTTTCCATTCCTTCGCTAACCACTTCGTCATCATCAGACGCGCAGTACATACCGAGTAAATACTCCAGAACATAAACGGGTACATTAGCGCCCTCTTTCAGCTTTTTGGTAAGATCTTTTCTAACCACACGACCTTTAAAATAGCGATTAAGTAGCGTATCTAAATCTTCGTTTTGTACTGTATTTTTTTCGTTATCCTGAATTTCACTCATAAGTTCACTATCCATTAGAAAAAGTCATCCATAAAGGCTAAATCAATGGTGACGGCATACTGATTATAACGTGTCTGGGTCGAAGTATTTTCTAAAACCAGAGTGTATCGAGCATGACGATCAAAAGCGGAACCAATTAACTTCAAACGAACATCGCGGCTGCGCTCATCCATTGATGGACTGTGACTATCAAAGTTTATGGTTTCACGGCTGGATACTTCATTAGCTGCACTATCTATAATAAAAATATCTAATTGCCGGGCAACAAACCGCTCTCCTACTGGCTCGGTCTGAATAAAGCTTATTTTATCGATATTATTAACGATCTTAATTGGCTGTGTTTTAACGACGATACCCACAGGAAGCTTCTCATTTTGCACCATTTTCTCACCACGCAAAGCAGATATTGCGATCATAGGCACACAGATTTCCTGCAACATTGCACCACCGTGAACAAATCTGGCACCACCTATAAAATGGAATCGTTGCGCTCCTTTAGGCACTAAAAACTCAGTACCTCCGCTGCCATTAGCAGTATCGGCAATACATCCTTTCCAGCAGGATTCATCAGCCAATAATGATGCACCAATAATATAGCGTTTTTTAGCCTCTATTGTTCCAGCAGGTTTAGATAACAAAACTGTTTTATCCGCTTTAGTTAATGCTTTTTGCTGAAATAAAAAACCATGATCAGCGGTTACCAATACACGACTTCCGTTTAAACGGTTAATCACCCGACCTATCAGGTCTTTTAGTTCATCAATAGCCGTACGGCAAGCTTCAAAGGTTTTCTCTTCAGTCGATAACTTATCCCCGATGGCATCAATGGTATCGTGATAAATATAAACGACCGTTGCATCCCGCACCTTATCCCGCCCTTCCTGATTACTCCAGCCCATCAACTCTTTTGAGCTAACAGCCAACCCCTTAACTTTTTCTAACACACTATTGCGATTTTCCAACCCTTGAGTTGATAATCCATCAGCATAAACGATAGCCCCTTTCTCTGCGTCATAAGACAGATCTTTATGAGGTAATAATGCCGCCATCCCCAATTGCGTATAACTGGGTAATACGCCTAATTGTGTGCCTAATTCCGCTTTAAAACGCTTTTCACCATTAACACTTAAAGTTAATTCCTGAGCCACTTCATAACGTAAAGCATCGGAGATAATAACAAACACTCGCTTAGTCTGTTTTGACCTGAAAAGTGATGCAATCTGCGCCTCATAAAACTGATGTTGTTGCGGAACACCTGCTATTTTCCAATTCCCTATAAGTTGCTCAGACTCTATTAAACGATCCCAGCCTAAACCTAGCTCATACAGATACCAGTGGGTATAAAGATTCTCAACTTCCTCATCAAGCTGGCGCAATATATCTGCGCCTTTACTTAATACCGAAGCAACATGTTCATTAAATAATCGGTAAGACTGGTCAAATAAATAAAGCTCTTTTACATAAGCTGCATACATCGATTTACTTGAAGCATAATGAAAGCCATCAACAAATTTCTGGCGTAAATAAAACAATTGCTCTGCATTGCGCAAAGCTTCATAAATAGCCGTATATTCTTTTCGTGACAAACACCAGTGACCCACCAGACGCCTGGAAAGAATACGCTCAAATTGCACTCTATCAAGTTTATGACCGGGATCTAAC
>CAYWLM010000114.1:0-7884 GCA_964459125.1 uncultured Methylomonas sp.
CATTTGGCTGGATATTGAAGGTCGACGGATATTTGGTTATGCCTAGCACTATATGTTGTGCCTACCCCACGAAATCGGGAAGAGCCAAAAAGATACAGCTATGTATAATAAATACACCCCAAAAATAACCAATACACCACCAATTATTGCAAACATTCCCCCCCTTGTAGTTGTTAATTCTAAAATTATTCATGACATTCTACTTGACAAGCTACTCCGTGTAAACTTTTTCTGCTCCTAACACATTTTCTTGTTATTTTCAATAGAATCATAATGCGAACATTTCCAGTCGTGTTTTACCAGCCTAGCCTTATCCGCACCAATCTCAGTATTAATCGGGACTAATGAGCTAGGAGGCGTTCTCAATTAAATGTTGTTCGAGATAAAGTATCATAACGTCATTTTGATTGATAAGCATGGAACGCAACACTTTAAGCGATGAGCAATGGGATAATATTCAGAATTTGTTGTCGGGTAAATCGACTGATTGTGGTGTGACAGCAAGAAATAACCGTCAGTTCGTAGAGGGTGTGTTATGGATTGCGAGAACATGTGCGCTATGGAGAGATTTACCCGATAAGTTTGGCCATTGGCATCGTGTTTATGTTCGCTATAACCGGTGGTCAGTTAAAGGTGTGTGGGAACGAATATTGAAAGCACTTTCCGTCGACTCTGATTTGGAATATTTGATGGTCGATGGCAGTATAGTTCGGGTACATCAACACGGATCGCCTCAAAAATCTAATCAGGAATTTGAAGCTGTCGGAAAATCGCGTGGAGGTCTTAGTACCAAATTTCATGCGGCAGTTGACGCTTTGGGTAATCCAGTTCGATTATTGCTAACTGCAGGTCAAGCCTCAGAATACGGACAATCTCTGAGTTTAATTGAGGGTTTTGCCGCCAAATATGTGTTAGCGGATAAAGGATATGATTCGAATGAATTTATTGCTGCGATAAAAGAGGCAAAGGCGGAGCCAGTTATACCACCCAGAAAAAGCAGGTTAGAGCAAAGAGATTACGACAAAACATTGTATAAAGAACGCAATTTAGTCGAGCGATTGTTTCAGAAAATGAAGCATTTTCGCCGGATTGCAACGCGCTATGAACGGTTGGGAAGAAACTATCAAGCGATGCTAAGTCTGATGGCTTCTGTGATTTGGCTGGCTTAATTGAGAAGACCCCCTAGTATGAAAATATTTTTAAATGCATTTGTTTTTAGTAATCATAAAAACACCTCATCAGGCAGCTTGATCAATTCTAGCCTGTTACAAATCACTACATTTTAAACAGAGGAAACCGTAGTCTTTCCTTTAATCTTGAAGAATTATAAGTTTTTAATTAAACATAAAAAAGCCCTTGATCTACTAGGCAGATCAAGGGCTTCAGGCTATTTTATACAAATTAATAATTTCTTTATAATAAGTATAACTTTAGATGTTAACTACCGTTAATTACACTTACTATCCCCGCAGTTCAAACAGGTCATACAGCCATCCAGCAGCACTAGTGCTTTAGTCTGGCATTTAGGACATAACTGGGCCTGTTCCGGGAAATTATCACTTTCATCTGCTTGTTCACCATGCCTGGCTTCAAACTCTTTGCGCTTTTCGGCAAGAAACTGTTTCTGATGCTCTTCCAGTTCCAGATCTTTTAACATGCCGATCTGCTTCATATGCTGCTCTATCGCATGGCCTATTTCTGCAACAAGAGAAGGCATATAGGTTCCGCCCTTTTTAAAGTATCCGCCTTTCGGGTCAAAAACCGCTTTTAATTCTTCGACCATAAAGGTGATGTCGCCACCTTTACGAAAGACGGCAGAAATAACCCGGGTTAAAGCCAGTACCCACTGAAAATGCTCCATATTTTTGGAGTTAATAAATACTTCATAGGGGCGGCGTTCTTCATGCTCTGTGCCCATATTCAGGATCATGTCATTCACGGTAATGTATAGCGCATGTTCTGATTGCGGGGTTTTGATTTTATAGGTTGAGCCAAACAACATTTCCGGGCGTAAAACATTTTCATGCATACTGACTACATCCAGAACTGTTTCTTTTTTCACCTCAGGCTTTTGATCTTCTTTGCTCAGGACTTTAAAGCCTACAATTTTTTTATCTATTTTTATGGTCATGGGTTTTTCCGCCTTAGAATTTTCCGTAATAGCCTTCTTTTAAGGCATCAAACAAATTAGCTGCACTATGCATTTCGCCATCATATTCAATTTGCTCATTGCCTTTTAATTCCAGCACATGACCATCTTCGAGTGTAAATTGATAGGTGGTATTTTCAAGATCCGACTCTTTAACTAATACACCTTGAAAGACTTCTGGATTAAACCGGAATGTTGTACAGCCTTTCAGGCCTTTTTCATAAGCATACATGTAGATATTCTTGAAATCTTCATACGGATAATCGGTGGGTACATTGGCCGTTTTAGAAATCGAGGAGTCGATCCAGACTTGTGCCGCTGCCTGTACATCTACATGTTGCTTAGGCGTAACAGCATCCGCAGTAATAAAATACCCGGGCAATTTTTCGTTAGATTTTTCACTGTACGGCATGGCTTTGCTATTAACCAGCTCACGATAGGCAAGTAATTCAAACGAAAAAACATCGATTTTTTCTTTAGACTTTTTACCTGCACGTATCACATTGCGTGAATAGTGATGCGCAAAGCTTGGCTCAATACCATTACTGGCATTATTCGCCAAGGATAATGAAATAGTGCCTGTGGGTGCGATCGAACTATGATGGGTAAAACGGGATCCTTGTTGCATTAGTGCTGCAACAAGCTCCGGCTCTACTTCAGCGATTTTCTGCATATAGCGACTATATTTTGCATGCAATACTTTGCCTGCGATTTCATCGCCGACTTGGTAACCGTCAGTCACCATTTCTGGGCGTTTATGCAACATTGCACCTGTTACTTGATACATTTTCTCTAGCGCGGGAGCTGTGCCTTTTTCTTTTGCTAATTCCAGCCCTTCTTTCCAGCCCTCGATTGCCAATACTTTAGTTACTTCGCTGGTAAAATCTAAACAAGCCTGATCACCATAGCGCATACCCAGCATTGTTGCGGTAGATCCTAAGCCAAGATAACCCATACCATGACGACGTTTGGAAATAATTTCTTCCCGTTGTTTTTCTAAGGGTAGGCCATTAATTTCGACGACATTATCCAGCATACGTGTAAAAACACGGATGGCTTTACGATAAGTATCCCAGTTAAAAGAGGCATTATCAGTAAACGGCTGCTGCACAAAACGAGTCAGGTTGATTGAACCTAGAAGGCACGAGCCGTATGGTGGTAAAGGCTGCTCACCGCAATTGTGTGCATGTAAACCATTGGCATCAAAAGTATTAATACCCGGTACCTGAATATCAAAAACATCTTCAATTCCGTCAGGAATAATAGCTTCAACAGTTGCAGTAAAGCGCTCACGGTTTAATTGACGCTTATAGTTGCAAAGTGCACTTTTAAGTTTTAAAGCTTTATTGATATCGGTAAAATTCACTAACTCTTGAAATACAACTAAATTAGCCCCGCTTATCACCAATTCATGTTGCGCTTTTATTTGATAATCTGCATTCCCACCTTTGCCATCAGGTAACTGTTTTATCCCTGCAGGGCGACGGTTACGATAAATACTCGATTTAATTCCCAGGCGCAATAACATACGCTGTACAGCTTCTAGACGGCTTAAATCCGACTGGGCCAATCGAACACTAACACCCTTTTCCTGAGAACCTTGAACACTGCCATCCGCATCAAAAAAACCTTGCAAAAATCCTTTATAAAAATCACTTGATGTTGTTTCAATCGCGGGGGTAATTGCTTTATTTCCTGCTGACATACCGAGTTCTTCGGCAAAAGATTTAAGTCCTGCAAAGCTCAGTCTATACTCATTTCTGCCAGCAATTTCAGACCATCCGTTAAAATCACTACGCGTTGTAAATTCCTGGCTTGCGACAAGCACTTTATCCATAATCGCATTTACGCCAGTATTTATGCTATCAAAACCTGCATTGACTACCCGAGCGCTTTTCCAGACAGATAAAACAGCTTTATCTTCTTTTAAAGTGCCATCACCGATCAATAAGCCAATTAAATACCCTTGCTTTTCAGTGTATGCTCCTTGCCAGGCGTTTGAGGCTTGATGATTATTTAATAAAACCATATCTCCTGCCACTAATTCACTTGCTGCACACCACTGTGTTTCTTGTTTATATCGACTTTGAGATACAACCTTACGAACTTGATGATCTTCAGTTAAGCGTAAGCTATACCCTTCCTTAGTCATCAATTTGGCCACTTTTTTAGTCGCTGTCTTAAAAAAACCTTCTGCGCCTGATTGATGTAGTTTACCATCGACCAGGAGGTTAATTTGTTGTCCTAATAATGAGCTAACTTGTCTCGCACCATGCTCGGTTTGTACCCAGGTATCTGCTGTCACGCAAGGATTAGTCGCCCGAATATCTTCACAAAACCAGTTGTTATTCATTTCATTGACTTTATCAATAAGAATAAATCCGGGCTCGGCGTAATCGTAGGTTGAAGACATAATAATGTCCCATAAGCGACGTGCTGGCAGTGTTTTGGCAATTTTACATGCAACCAGGCCAGCTTCATTTTCAACATAGCCTTCAGTATGCGGTAACGCACGCCAGATAATCAGTGTATCGTCAGCTTCATGCAGATTATCTTCTTCCCATTCTCTTTGCAAAACGGGAAAAGAAAGCGGCCAGAATTTATCCGCTTTTACAGCTTCGACAAATTCTGCAGTAATCAATAAAGACAGGTTGAATTGGCGTAAGCGGCCATCTTCACGTTTAGCCCGGATAAATTCGGTGACATCAGGATGACCAATATCAAAGGTCGCCATTTGTGCTCCGCGGCGTCCACCTGCAGAGGATACGGTAAAACACATTTTGTCGTAAATATCCATAAAGGATAAAGGCCCGGAGGTATAGGCACCCGCTCCTGAGACATAGGCATCTTTGGGTCGAAGGGTTGAAAATTCATAGCCAATGCCGCAGCCAGCTTTCAAGGTAAGCCCGGCTTCATGTACCTTGCCTAAAATATCATCCATCGAATCAACAATAGAGCCGGAGACCGTGCAGTTAATTGTCGAGGTTGCTGGCTTATGCTCGTAAGCTCCTGCATTAGATATAATTCGCCCTGCTGGAATCACTCCCTGGCGTAAAGCCCATAAAAATTCTTTATAGTATTTATCTTGTTTGACCTTGCCTTTTTCGACACTGGATAAGGCTTTGGCAACACGCTGATGGGTTTCATCAATACTGCCATCAATAGCTATACCTGATTTGGTTTTTAAGCGATATTTGGTATCCCATATATCGGCAGATGCATCCTGCATGGGTATTTCGGTTATAGCACCTGAATCAGTGGCTAACTTGGTGGTCATGTTTGTTCCTGGTCTGTGGGTATTGTGTCGATATACCTAAAGTGGGATTTCTGACTAAGAAAAATCCATTTTGCCTAGGTAGGCTGAGGGCATATCTTGTTTGAGGGGTTTAGTATAGCACAAGATATAGTGTTGAAAAATAATCTAAACACTATATAGGGGGTATTTATGTAGAATCGCTAATTAGGGAGGATTGAGTGCTTAATATCCTATTTGAATTCGCCGAACAAAAAACACCAGAAAACATTGTTTATGTTATAAAACCTATACTAGAACAGCAGCCAGCTTACTGAGCTATTGAAACTATGCAAAAGAAAATAACTTTTCTGGGCATCCTTGATTTGGAGCTAAAAGTAGTTTACCCTTTTTAGGGTGAGTTATCATCATTCCTGCATGCTTTTAGCAGGGATCTTGCGTAGACAAAGAGATCCCCGATAAAGCTTGTGCCCAGCTTGACTGGGTAACACTCGGGAATGACGATGTTAATGCAATGAAAGTGTAAACTGACCAATGAAAGATGCCAAAAAACCTCAACAAATCATTCAAGTTCGCCGACAACAAACCGTAGGCCGGGATTCGGCAAAATACACCCCGCTCCTTAATTTAAGGTTAGCTTTCCAATCGAGTTTCGAATGATAACTGGACTACTCATGTTGCTGGTGCCAGCAGCAATTTACTTGGCTACATTTCCGTTCTCTCGTAGGCTTATGCCACGTTTGTGTCAGTTGTATCGAATCCTTGGAGGGATTATTGTGCTTGCTGGCAGTGCAACATCCTGCTATTTCGCAGCTTATACAGGAGATCAAGGCGGTATAGCGGCATTCTATTTCCAGATAGTCGTCATCTTGGTATATGTATTGTTTTCCGTTGTGTTACTAAGCGCAAACTGCTTAATGCGCAGATAGGAACTGCTATCCAGGCAAGAAGGTCTCAGCAGTAAACTTGCCGAACTAAGGCAAGCCAGCGAAGATCTCAAGGCAGGCTGCCTACTGGGTAGAATTCGCTCGGCAATGCGCTAAAATAGATATCTCCCATATTCAAATAAACAGTATGCTTATATTGACCATAACGAAAGGAGATGATGAATGAAAATTAATATCTATGCAATTGGGTTGATTGGTATCCTCGGAATCACACCGCTGTGCTACGCTGAAACATCGACTGAAAAAACGTCAATACAAGAGCTTAAGCAAGAAACACAAGACTTTGTCCGGATGCTTGACGCCTATACCGCTGACCAGAAGGACGAGATGATGCGCAACACAAAAACCGCCCTGGATAAACTGGATAAACGCATTGATGACGTGGAGGCAAGCGTTGATGAAAGCTGGGACAAAATGGATAAGGACGCGCGCAAAAAGTCTCGTGATAGTCTCAAGGCGCTACGCAAGCAGCGAAATCAGCTAGCCGAATGGTATGGCAGGCTGAAAAGTAATACTGAAAATGCTTCGGAGCATATGAAAAAAGGGTTTTCAGATGCATATCAGGCTCTCTTTGAAGCCTGGGAAAAGTCCGAAAATGAATTGGGCTCCAAAAAGTAGTGGCTGTATGTATCAGTTCTGCTTCCGAATATTAAGCTTGAGCAGCGCCGGGTCATTTAACATTCGACTAAAAATGAAAGCTGGGCTACTGCCATACCTGCATAATATATCATTAAAGACGGATGCAAAAAGAACCGTCACTTAATTTATGCTTTAAGGGCGCGAACGTTCTGCAGCAAGGTTATGATTCATTTCTGGCTCCAGTCCCTGATTAGGGCGTATTTTAAATTGTGTGCCGGTTTGGTGTAACCACATCATTTTATTGTCTGTCTTATAGAAAAGGGTCATAATAATACTTATTTATGCAGGTTTGTTTTTATATTGAAGTTTGCTGGGCGAATATCAAAATGTGTATTTAACAAGGCTAGTTTAGATCAAGACTATCCCCAAGTCTTGGTCGTTTCGAAAGGCCTTCAAAGTTCAGAATTTTCAAAATAGAAGTTTATTTGTTTCTTCAGTCAAGAGAGAACTATTACCCATAATTTCAACATCGTTTCAATCCTTATTGCATTAAGCCTTTAGCTGCCAGCCACCAGTCACTATTTGTTAGGTATGCGAGCCAAAGATTCTTGAAATCTCTCTACCAGGAACATCCGCTTATTGCGTGTTAACCGGGGAGATGTATGCAGTAATCATTCAGCTATACTTAGTTAGCAAGGGATTTTTTTCAACTTTTCGTCAGATACTTGCAAAGACATTAAAAAATTTATATCCAATTCATTTATCCTCAAAAAATTAAGGAGCGAATACGATTATGAGCAAATCAAAAGGTAATTTGTATATTGCATTAATCAGCATTCACGGTTTAATTCGGGGTCCTAACCTTGAACTAGGGCGAGATGCAGATACAGGGGGGCAAACCTTGTATGTCGTCGAACTCGCTAAAGCATTAGCTTCTCAGCCTGATGTGGCTAAAG
>CAYWLM010000115.1:0-7766 GCA_964459125.1 uncultured Methylomonas sp.
GGTTTTCTTCTATTCACTGTCTACCACATATTTAAATTAAAATCAGATGATATGCCTGAAAAAAAATATTAATCTTTGGCATCTTTCAGATGGTCAGTTTACACTTTCATTTCATTAACATCGTCATTCCCGAGTGTTACCCAGTCAAGCTGGGCACAAGCTTTATCGGAAATCTTTTTGTATACGCAAGATGCCTGCTAGAAGCATGCAAGAATCACGATAACTCACCCTAAAAAGTGTAAACTACTTTTAGCTCAAAATGAAGCATGCCTAATCTTTCCAGCTTTGCATAAGCTGTATACATAATTTATTTAATTCTTTTGCCCGGCTATAACTGCCAGCTTCTGTGTAACAACGTAATTCAGGTGCATTACCTGAACCGCGCAGATGTACAATTTCATCATTAGCTAAGCAAACCCGCACACCATCGGTAAAATCAAAGCTTATCGCTGGCTCCAGCTGCCCTGCAAATAATCTTGCAAAAACCGCTGCATCCTGACTCAAGTCACCGCTCTGAATTTCAGCTAAAACGGATTGACTTAGTTCAGTAGGAAAGTCTTTGATTCTGTCACTAAAAGTATAACGTTCTGGCAAGGTCTTGAGTAAATTTGCAATCGTACCATTTTCTTGTTTCGCAGCCAGCAAAATACACAGTGGCACGATCACGGCATCCCGGGTTGGTAAAGCTGAAAGTTGCTTAGTATCTAAAAATACCGGGGTATTTAATAAAAAGCCGCCATTTGCTTCATATCCCGCTACTTTGTGCGCATTTACGATGGATTGCATTGCAGCAATCACATAGGGTGAACCTATCCTGGTACGCACTACCTGAGCAAAACTGGCACATTTCTCTACAGCACTGTTGCTACTCACTGGCGTTACGACAGCATCAATCTGTAAAAAACGTGCCACTAATAGACCGGCAATATCACCACGTAACCATTCGCCATATTCATCGCTGACCAGAGGCCTGTCTGCATCACCATCTGTTGACACTATACAATCTAAATTGTATTGTTCAGTCCATTGTTTCGCCAGCAACACATCTTCGGCACGTATTGCTTCAGTATCGACTGATATAAAATGATCAGAACGACCTAATGGCAACACTTCTGCACCTAAACTCGACAAAATGCTAACTAATAAATCACGTGCGACTGAAGAGTGCTGATATACACCAATTTTTAAACCCGCCAAGGCATACTCAGGGAAAAAATCTATATAACGAGCCACATACTGTTGCTCTGCTGTCTTATTGACGACCGGCAAGTAATCATCTTTATATAAGCTCTCACCTGCAAACAAAGCGTCATTGAGTGTCGGCTCCTGCGCCAGAATACCCTGCTCATCCTGTTTAAGCACTTCACCATCAGGCTTGTTAAATTTGATACCATTGCGATCATCAGGAATATGACTACCTGTCACCATAATCGTAGCTATACCCTGGGTAATTCCATAGAGAGTCAAGGCAGGTGTAGGTAGCAATCCGCAATTTACCGGATGATAGCCTGCATCAATCACGGCAGCTGCAACTGCATTCATAATACGCGGAGTGCTACAACGCAGATCACCTCCTATACCAACAGCCTGCCCGTCCTTAACAGCATCTATAGATTGCAGATAATCTAAAAAAGACAAGGTATAGGCATAACATACTTTATCGGTCATATCGCTGACTAAACCGCGAATACCGCTAGTACCAAACTTAACCTTATTTTTCATTGTTACGTATTCCCAAATATCTGACATACTGTTACCTGATTACCCATAACTCTCAGCTATAAGTAGTACCCAAAAATTAATTTAACATTTTTGTAGAATGGGTAGTAGGTTGCGCAAAAAGATGCTCTACCCATCCTATACTAAACCTTAAAATTAAAAATGTTAGAGACATCCTTCATTTGGAGCTAAAAGTAGTTGACACTTTTTAGGGTGAGTTATCGTCATTCCTGCATGCTTCTAGCAGGAATCTTGCGTAAACAAAGAGATTCCCGATAAAGCATGTGCCCAGCTTGACTGGGTAACACTCCGGAATGACGATGTTAATGAAATGAAAGTGTAAACTGACCAATGAAAGATGCCATGTTAGAATAATTATTCACAAGTACTTACTTCATCATTCCTGCATGTTTGTAGCATGAATCTCATCGCTTAAGCAAAGGTTCCCGACAAAGCTTGTACCCAGCTAGACTGGGTAGATTTCGGCAATGACAGATTATTTAACATCCAGTTTTTTTTTCTGTTTAGCTTCAATTTCCAGCTTACGTTCAACTTGCGCAACTTTATCTAATACGCCATTCACATATCGGTGACTACCATCGGCACCAAAACATTTAGCTAACTCTACTCCTTCATTTATAATTACGCGATAAGGAGTCTCGGGTTTGAGCAATAACTCATAAACCCCAATTCTTAATATGGCACGCTCAACAGGGTCAATCTTCTCTACTTCGCGGTCAACGAAATTAACCATAGAAGCATCAATCTTAGCTAAATGCCTGGGTACACCATGAAACAAATCAGAAAAATAGCTTTTTTGCGCATTTTTTAAACGTTGATCTTCCTGAAATTGAATTTCAATAGCGCTTAGATTTTGTCCGGTCATTTGCCATTGATACAAAGCTTGTACAGCACATTGCCTGGCTTTAGTCTTTGCTGAACTCATTAAGCTTCCAGATTTTTGAATAAACTAACCATTTCAATAGCCGATAATGCAGCAGCAGCACCATTATTACCAGCCTTAGTCCCTGCACGTTCAATCGCCTGTTCAATACTATCGACTGTTAATACACCAAAACTCACAGGAATATCATACTGCATAGCAACCTGAGCAATACCTTTTACACATTCATTTGAAACATATTCAAAGTGTGGTGTAGCACCACGTATCACAGCGCCCACCGCTATAATTGCAGCATATTTTTTAGATGCGGCAAGGCGTTGAACCACCATCGGTAATTCATATGCACCGGGTGCTTTTACCAGGGTAATATCATTTTTATCAACCCCATGACGCACCAGTGCATCGATGGCACCATTTTCCAATTGCTCGACGATAAAGCTATTGAAACGGGAAGCAACAATACAATATTTTCCAGCTTGTGCTGTAAAATTACCTTCTATTATTTTTACTGCTGACATACTTTCCTCTCAAATTTTCAAACTATTAAAGATGGGCAGGCAAAAGGCTTTGCCCATCCAACTTATTCAGGTGTTTCAGGTGTTTCAACCAATTCTAAATTAAACCCTGATAAGCCAAAATAGGTTTTATGCGGGCCTAAAACTTTAATCTTATGTACACCTAGATCGGCAAGAATTTGCGACCCTGTTCCCGTCGTGCGCCAGGCATCCGATTTTTCTGCTAGCGCAGGAATAACCACGCCATTATCCTGCATTTGATAGTGATGAACCAGTTCAGCTAATGCCTTATTGTTTTCATCCTGGCGAATGACCACTAAAACCCCACGGCCCTCTTCGGCAATAAGCTTCATTGCTTCACGTATAGGCATCTGACAATCACTGCGTGTCGATGAAAAAATATCATCCAGTAAATTACGTGCATGTACACGCACTAAAACCGGTTCATCATTGCTCACATCACCCATGACAATAGCAAGGTGTATTTTGTTATCATTACGTTCCTGAAAAGCGACTAGACGAAAATCACCATATTCAGTCGGTAAGGCACACTCACTAATACGTTCCAGGGTACTTTCATTTTCAGTACGATAGTGAATCAGGTCGGCGATAGTACCAATTTTTAAACCATGTTCTCTGGCAAAGATCTCCAGATCCGGCCGTCTTGCCATGGAACCATCATCATTTAAAATCTCTACAATCACACCGGCTGGTTCTGCACCTGCCAGGCGTGCTAGATCACAGCCAGCTTCAGTATGTCCGGCACGATTTAAAACACCACCATTGCGCGCGCGAATAGGAAAAATATGTCCTGGCTGAACAATATCCTCCGGTTTTGCCCCTTTTGCTACTGCAGCACGTATGGTTTTTGCTCTATCAGATGCTGATATACCAGTAGTAACGCCTGCTGATGCCTCTATGGAAACCGTAAAATTAGTCGAGAAAGCCGCATTATTATCACTCACCATCAATGGTAAACGTAATTGCTGGCAGCGCTCACCGGTTAAAGTCAGACAAATCAGCCCGCGTCCAAAACGCGCCATAAAATTAATATCTTCAGGACGGACATAATCTGCTGCCATCACTAAATCGCCTTCATTTTCTCGGTCTTCATCATCCATGATGATAACCATTTTTCCCTGGCGTATATCTTCAATAATTTCCTCAGTTGTATTCATCTGATTAAATAAACCCACTCTCTTTTAATAAATTTTCTGTTACACCAGAGGCGCAGTTTGCAGCGGCCTCACCTTTCATCAGGCGTTCCATATAACGCGCCAATAGATCTACTTCAATATTAACTTTATCATTTACCTCGGCAAAACCTAAGCTGGTTTCTTGTAAAGTATGCGGCACGATATTGACGCTAAAGACTGCGCCGTCAACAGTATTCACCGTCAAACTGATACCGTTAATACAAATAGAACCTTTTTCAGCAATATACTTGGCAAGTTCATCTGGCGCTCTGAACTTAAAACGAATAGATCGACCATCTGGTTTTTTTTCTAGCAAAATAGCCAGACCATCGACATGCCCGCTAACAATATGCCCACCCAAACGGGTTTGTGGTGTTAATGCCAGTTCCAGATTAACCGGTGTGCCAATTGCAGCTTGTTTTAAATTTGTTCGCGCCAGAGTTTCATTAGAAACATCCGCAACAAAACCATGTTCGCTTAATTCTACCGCTGTAAGACAAATCCCGTTGACCGCAATGCTATCTCCCAAACCGGTATCGGCCAGGGACAACTTGCCGGTATCGACAGCCAAACGGACATCGCCTGCTTTTTGCTCTATCCGGGTTATTTTGCCTATGGCCAAGATAATGCCTGTAAACATATTATTTTTGCACCTGATTTTGTACCTTAAAATGAAGTCGTAAATCCAAACCAATTTTACGCATATCAACAAACTGTAATTGTATTTTATCTGCCATAACAGACACCTCCGGCATACTAAATAAACCGCGCCCACTGGCACCTAAAATACTCGGTGCCATATAGATAATACATTCATCTATTAATCCCAGTTGCATCATGGCACCATTCAGAACACTACCGGCCTCAATCAACACATCATTAATCTGTTGTTCGGCCAAAAAAGCTAACACTTCCTGTAAATCCAGCCGCCCCTTTAAATCAGACGCTAAATGATAAACTTCTGCACCCGCCTGTTCCAGGGCTTCAATTTTTTGCTGGTCGACTGAACAGGTCAAAATAACACTGCGCCCCTCTAATGCTAATAGTTTTGCTGAAACGGGAGTTCTTAGCGAAGAATCCAGAATAACGCGTACTGGCTGTACAACATCAACATTATCCAGACGCACATTCATGCCTGGATCATCCGCCAGAACGGTATCAATACCCGTTAGTACAGCGCCACTTGCGGCACGCAGTTTTTGTACATCCTGCCTTGCTGCAGCAGATGTAATCCACTTGCTTTCACCCGAAGCCATTGCCGTGCGCCCATCCACACTCATTGCTAATTTACTGGTGACATAAGGTTTAGCATAGAGCATACGGTTGATAAAACCCTTATTCAGCTGCTTAGCCTCAGCTTCCAGCACACCACTGCTGACCCTGATGCCCGCCTGTTCAAGTAATGCCAGCCCTTTTCCGGCAACTAAAGGATTCGGGTCTTGCATAGCAACAACAACTCGCGCCACACCTGCTTTAATCAAAGCATCAGCACAAGGCGGCGTTCTCCCATAATGAAAACAAGGTTCCAGGGTGACATAAGCCGTTGCACCCTGTGCATTCTGCGTATGCTTTAAAGCTTCTACTTCAGCATGTCCCTGACCTGCCCGCACATGCCAGCCTTCGGCAATAATTTCATTATTTTTGACTAAAACGCAGCCAACACGTGGATTGGGCTTGGTCGTATAACTCCCTTTTCTGGCCAGCAACAATGCGCGAGCCATAAACACACAATCTTGTTGGGTCGCTTGATCACGCATGATTTTGTTTGCTTTGTAAATCAGCAATCATATCGGTAAATTCACTCACATCCTGAAAACTACGATACACCGATGCAAAACGCACAAAAGCAACATGATCTAAAATACTTAATTCTTTCATCACTTGCTCGCCTATTTCCAGAGCCGCGACCTCTCTATCACCACTAGCCATCAGTGCTTTCATGATACGTGTAACAGCCGCTTCAATCTGATCACTACTCACCGGTCTTTTTTCTAAAGCACGTAAAATGCCTGCACGTAACTTGTTTTCGTCAAAAGGTTCGCGCAAGCCATCACGTTTAATTATTCTGGGCAAATTAAATTCAGTGACTTCATAAGTTGTAAAGCGCTCTTTACACGCCACACATTCACGTCGACGGCGCACCTGATCGCCTTCATTCGCCAAACGAGAATCAATCACTCGAGTATCTTGTGCAGTACAGAATGGACAACGCATAAAATATCTTACTGTGCTATAAAATAGTGTGAATGTGACATCACTGTAAAACAGCTAATTTTACAATAAATTAGTACTTAAAGCTGAGTTAATTAGCAATTCATCCATCTTATGCTTAGACAAGAAACCGAAGGCGTTATTAAATATCGCTTACATCACGAGTTCACAGAGGCACATGCCGACTGGAATATTGTATCGATGAATACCTGGCGAACACTGCTGTATCAATTGCAATTGATTGGCCAGCAAACTGATCGATATATGGGCTACGGCTATGGCAATATTAGCCAGCGCTTTAAAATCCAGCAATTTATTATTAGCGGCACGCAGACAGGAAGCATAGCTGAATTATCAGAAGACAATTATTGCCTGGTTGTAGCGGCAGATCTAGCCAACAACACACTCTATTCCTCAGGCCCCTGTAATCCTTCTTCAGAAGCACTAAGCCATGCAACTGTTTACAGCCAGAATAACAACATTCATTGCGTTATTCACACGCATAGCCCTGATATATGGCGAGCCACGAGCGCACTGAAATTAGCCCACACAGCCCATGATGTTGCTTATGGCACACCCGATATGGCGCATGCAATCAGCCATCTGTTTAATTCCGGGCAATTAAAATCGCGGACTTTGTTTACCATGCTAGGCCATGAAGATGGGGTTATTTCTTTTGGTCAAAATTTCCCGCAAGCAGCCTGTGCGATGATTAATACTTTAGCCAGTGCCAGGCAGCTAAAATAAACAACCACCCGCTAAAAGCAACAGGTGGCTTAGAGAGATTGGCGACTGAAAGTCGGGTTACTGGACGAATAGCCCTGTTGCCGATGTTCTCTCTTACTTTGTAAATTAACTACTTGATACAATGACATGCTCAAAAACAGCTAAATCAGTCGTAGGATGGGCAAAGGGCTTTTTCGTGCCCATCTTTTACGGTATAAGTGATGGGCACGGGATAAAGCTCCTTTGCCCATCCTACTAGTCTGAAAGACGAAGGTTTTAACCTTACCTGATTACCCATAACTCTCAGCTATCTTCGTCATTCCTGCATGCTTTTAGCAGGAATCTCGTGGCTTAAGCAAAGATTCCCGATAAAGCTTGTGCCCAGCTTGACTGGGTAACACTTGGGAATGACGATGCTAATGAAATGAAAGTGTAAACTGACCAATGAAAGATGCCAAAAACATCATCAAGAATTTCACTCAGCTCTGTAGCTCC
>CAYWLM010000116.1:0-7759 GCA_964459125.1 uncultured Methylomonas sp.
ACTTCAGGAGCTGATGCGCCTGCAGTTACTCCGACTACATCAATACCCGTAAACCAGTCTTTATGCATATCACTTGCCGTGTCAATCAAGTGAGCTGACTTACCTAGTTGTTCTGCAATTTCCCGTAAACGGTTTGAGTTGGAGCTGTTAGTTGAGCCTACAACCAGAATGATATCAGCTGTTTCAGCAAGGTCGTGAACAGCATCTTGACGATTTTGCGTGGCATAGCATATATCATCTTTCTTTTGCTCTTGAATATACGGAAAATGTTCGTGCAGTGCATCGACCATGATACTGGTATCAGTCATTGATAAGGTAGTTTGAGTCACATAGGCAAGATTTTTCGGGTTATTAACTTTGACTGTTTTAACGTCCTCAGGTGTTTCAACCAGGTAAATAGCACCATTTTCAGTGCATTTTTCATATTGTCCCATTGTGCCTTCTACTTCAGGGTGACCCGCATGTCCGATCAGGAAAACTTCTCTATCGGCTTTAGCGTGTTTAGCAACCTGAATATGAACTTTTGTGACCAGGGGGCAAGTTGCATCGAATACCGTCAGGTTTCTTTCTACAGCTTCTTGCTGTACTTTTTTAGAGACGCCGTGTGCGCTAAATATCAGGTAAGAGCCTTCTGGGACATCGGATAATTCTTCTATAAAAATAGCGCCCTTTTCTCTAAGGCCGTCTACTACAGTTCGGTTGTGTACGACTTCATGGCGGACATAAATAGGAGCGCCAAAGGCTTCAAGAGCGCGGTCAACGATTTCAATTGCACGGTCTACGCCAGCACAAAAACCTCTAGGGTTAGCAAGTTCAATTTTCATGATTTTTAAGTTAATGGATTTTGAGAAACGATAATGCCGTCATTATCTGCATAGAGATAATGATCGGTTTTAAAATGGACGCCGGCAAATACACAGGTATTATCAAGCTCTCCAGTTCCTTTTTTATGGCTTTTTAATGGGTGAGTATGTAACGCGCGAATACCAATGGGAAGCTGGTTAATCGCATCAGAGTTGCGGATGCAGCCGTAAATAATAATGCCCTGCCAGCCATTTTGGTAAGCAGTATTTGCCAGGTTTTCGCCAAGTAGAGCGCAGTGGAGAGAGCCTCCTCCGTCAATAACTAAAATGCGATGGCTGACGTTTTTTTCTAATAATTCACGTATTAAAACATTGTCTTCATATACTTTAACGATGCTAATTTGTCCTGAAAAACAGAGCTTTTTGCCAAAAGCTTTGAAAATCGGTTCAGCTACCTGAAAGTCTGCAGCTGATGAATGCTTGTCGCAAAGGTCGGCAGTTGTGAATGTCATGCAATAATATTGGGATTGTAAGGCATAGAGTCTAGCTTCTATGCCTTGTGATGTTGTTTATTCTGAGTCACTTGTTTTACAGGTTGATATGCCTAAAGCTATGTAGGCTGGGCACCAGTTAATCAAGGCTGTTGCTAAGGGAATAATACCGACGGCGCCCCACCAGGATTGAAAATATGCGCCCGCAGCAATAATAATTATGCCTGCAGCAATTCTAATTTTTTTATCGAGTCCACCAACATTAACTTTCATAATTCATGCCTCATTAAAAATAGCGGGCCAATAAGCCCAGTTTATTTTGCAACGCAGGGATAGGAATTTTAACTTCATAGCCCCCGCCAGATGCTTCCTGCATTTCATGTCCATACATATCTTCCATATGTTCGACGATAATATCATGATTTCCGTCTGGGTGTATAAACTCGAGCTTATCACCGACTGAGAACTTATTTTTTACCAGAATTTCAGCCAGTCCCGTGGTTTCATCATAGGCCCTGATTTCACCACAAAATTGTTGCTGATGGCTTTTAGAATAACCAGTGATGTAATTTTGATGCTCGTGGGTGTGGTGGCGTTGATAAAAACCATCGGTATATCCACGGTTGGCAAGGTTTTCTAAAACGCCAATCAATTCAGGTTGAAAATCTTTGCCTGCCAAGGCGTCGTTAATTGCCTGTTTATAGGTCTGTGCAGTTCTTGCGACATAATAATGCGATTTGGTGCGACCTTCTATTTTCAAGCTATCGACACCGATTTCTACCAGGCGGTGTACGTGTTCGATAGCACGTAAATCTTTGGAATTCATGATATAGGTGCCGTGTTCATCTTCCATGATAGGTAAGAGTTCTCCCGGACGGCCTTCCTCTTCGAGAAAATAAACTTCATCAGCAAGCGGATGGCGGTCTGCTCCTCCGCAGTTGGCCGTACTGGCGTTTAAGTCGTCCATAGAAATGGTGCTGCCATTCAGAACAAAATCACCTTCTGCATTTTCATGGGCTGGTTTTGTGTCATATTTCCAGCGACAGGAATTGGTGCAAGTGCCTTGGTTAGGGTCACGATGGTTAAAATAACCCGATAATAAACAACGTCCGGAATAGGCAATACAGAGTGCACCGTGAACAAAAACTTCCAGCTCCATATCTGGACATTCCTGACGAATTTCCGCAATTTCATCGAGTGACAACTCGCGCGATAAAATAATGCGTTCGACGCCCATTGTTTGCCAGAATTTAACGCTCGCAAAATTGACTGTATTGGCTTGTACGGATAAATGTATCGGCATGTCAGGCCAATGTTCACGGGCCATCATGATTAACCCCGGGTCTGCCATAATGAGTGCGTCAGGTTGCATGGCAACAATAGGTGCAATATCCTGGATAAATGTTTTAACCTTAGTGTTATGAGGAATTATATTGGTTGCCAGGAAAAATTTTTTCCCTAATGCGTGAGCCTCGGCTATGCCTTTAGCAAGATTTTCGTCAAGAAAATCATTGTTACGTACTCGTAAGCTATAGCGTGGCTGACCTGCGTATACTGCATCCGCGCCATAGGCGAAAGCATAACGCATATTTTTTAAAGTGCCAGCCGGGGAAAGAAGTTCGATTTTTTTCATGGTTTATTATTGCTGATCATAATTTTATTTTACCTGATTGCGTGCTGGTAAAATAGATTAGATTTTTTGAGGTAATGGCTTATTTATCCAGATTATTTTACGGATACTGATGCAACACAATCGTTTGGCATTTATTCTGTCTAAAATTCGTTTCTATTACCATGAAAGACATGAAATGTGTGAAGGGGGAGGAGGTAAAATCATTGTTGTATAAGATGATACCTGTGTAATCAAAATCAAAAAACTTTAAGCTGACGGACATTAAGCTGGGATTATGTGTTTGTGTAATGAAGTAATCGTAATAAAGTACAGAAGTAAATGCTGTAATATCTTCAAGTGCTTCATGCTCCTTAGGGTAAGTATAATGATACTGCCCGAAATAAGTCCAGTTTTTACTTGCAATTTTTTAAAAAAACTATTTTGCAATAGAAGTAAATATAAAATACAATGGCTGGTTCTTTAATGGGGTGTGAAAACCCTCCTTGTCTTACTATCTATATTTATTAGTGATAGAAGGCTTTAACCCGAAAGGAAAATTATGCGACATTATGAAATTGTCTTTTTAGTTCATCCTGATCAAAGCGCTCAAGTGCCTGCAATGATAGATCGTTATCGTGCATCTATTGAGGGTGCATCAGGATCTATTCATCGCTTGGAAGATTGGGGGCGTAGACATCTTGCCTATCCAATTAAAAAGCTGCAAAAAGCACATTATGTATTGATGAATATTGAATGTGATCAAGCAACTCTTGCTGAGTTGGACAGTAGCTTCCGATTTAATGACGCTGTGCTACGTAGCATGACTTTATTAATGGCAAATGCGATCACGACAGCATCTGTTATTGCATCTGCATCTGCAGAAGAAGTTAAGCCTGAAAGAACAGCAGCGCCTGAAGTGAAAACTGAAGAAGTTGTTTCGAAGGTAGAAGAAACAAAAGAAACTGAAGCAGCAGTTGTTGATACAAATTCTGATAATATTAAAAATACATAGAGGTTAAGCTTATGGCACGTCAAATGAGACGCAAAAAGCATTATACTTTTGGTGCGGAAGGTGAAAGCAATGCAATCGATTATAAAAATATCGAGTTGCTTGGTGAATTCGTAACTGAAACAGGAAAAATTGTACCTAGCCGTATTACGGGTACAACTGCAAAAAATCAAAGACAAATAACAACTGCTATCAAACGCGCGCGTTACCTTGCCTTGATTCCATTTTGTGACGCACACGAATAATTAATATCAGGATGGTGCTGTGAATTTTTTAGCGAATTTTATTATGAAAGGAAGAATGCAGGCGATGGCGGTTGCTTCTTCTTTCGCTTTGCTTTCACTGCTTATGCCACCTGTCAGTATTGTAAGTTCAGCGACGGTAGCGTTGGTGACACTGCGCCGTGGGGCGTATGAAGGTTTATTGGTATTATTCAGTGCCAGTCTTGCAGCAGCAGTATTAGGTTTGCTTGTTATAGGTAATTTTCAATTTGCTTTTGGCTATGCGCTTATTTTGTGGCTTCCGGTCTGGGTGCTATCAATTGTATTACGTGAAGGCCGGCATCTGTCGCTGGCTTTTGAGATAGCTTCTGCATTAGGTGTGTTGTTTGTTATAGGTTTTTATTCGATTGCTGAAGCTCCTGCTATTTATTGGCAGGCAGTGTTGAGTGAAATGATTCAGCCTATGCTGCAGGTACCTGAAGTGCCAGTAGAGCAGATTGAGCAGACTGTTGTAATGTTGGCCAAATATATGACCGGCATTATTGCGACAGGCTCTGTTACAGGATTATTACTAGGCTTGTTATTGGCGCGTTGGTGGCAGGCTAATTTATATAATCCCGGTGGTTTTGGCCGTGAATATCTGTCTCTGAGTATGCCACTGCGTTTTACTATGGCGACAATTATTATTTTTATAATTGCTGCACTAACTAGCGGAATGGTTTCAGAGCTAGCATGGAACATAGGTATTATTTTATTTATGCTGTATGCCTTCATTGGAACTGCCATTTCGCACGCTCTAATTTCGACCTTTAAAGCGCGCCGCTTTTTATTGCCGTTCTTTTATATAAGCGTTTTTGTTGTACCACATATTGTGATACCAATAGCGATTATTGGTATCACTGACACGTGGCTGAATTTACGAAAAAATATACCTCCCCCATCCAGTACTTAAAAGTATTATGGAATAGGTATGCCGATAACTATGAGGAATTAAAGATGGAAGTTCTTCTTCTTGAGAAAGTAGTAAACCTAGGTAACCTAGGCGATAAAGTAAGTGTGAAATCTGGATATGCTAGAAATTTTCTGGTTCCACAAAAAAAGGCCGTTATGGCTACGAATGAAAAAGTTGCTGAATTTGAGGCGCGTAGAGCAGAGCTTGAAAAAGCGGCTGCTGAAAAATTAGCGACAGCTCAAAAAAGAGCAGATGCATTGAGCAAAATTGAAGTTGTTATTGCTCACAAAGCAGGTGACGAAGGTAAATTGTTTGGCTCTGTAGGTACGCAGGATATTGCTCATGCAATGACGGCTGCAGGCGCAGACGTTGATAAGAGTGAAGTGCGTTTACCTGAAGGAATTATCCGTTTTATAGGCGAATATGAAATTAGCGTGAACCTTCATGCCGATGTCACTGAAACGGTAACAGTCCAGGTTATTGCAGAAGTCTAAGTTTTGATAGCATTAATTTTCGCTGGTGTGGTAATCAGCCATTCCAGCGATTTTTTTGTTCTAAATTTAAGTCGATTTATAAATCTAGCTCCTTTTAGAATATAATGCTTGCAAAGCAAGGCAGGTTGAGATTGCTAAGTATCATCAAGCATTCTGCATGAGCCTGTATGCTTAGCATTAAGATCCGACTTCTCTATTCCCGTATTTTTAGTATATCGTTCGTATATACTTTATCTTTTTTGTATCACTTTCTTTAGGTATTAGCCAGCGCTTAGGCGTGGATATTTATACTATGTATTATTTCTATGTTGCTTTGTTCTACCTGCTATTGCCTTTTTGGTCTATTTTTCATTATGTTAGAGGGTTAACGAAGAAAGATTACCATGCTAGATGGAAAGAATTTTTAGGCTTCTATACAAAACATCATGCTCAGCAAGTAATCTGGCTGCACGCGGCATCAGTAGGCGAAGTCGAAGCAGCCAATGCCTTAATCAATTATTTTCGTGATAACTCTGCTTATCCTATTTTGGTAACTACAAGTACAGAGCCAGGGTATCAGCGTGTCCGGGCCTTGCAGGGGAATAGAGTCGAGCATGTGTATTTGCCTTTAGATACACCTGATGTCATGTGGCGATTTTTTAATCATTTTCAACCTCGTTTAGTGCTGATTATGGAGACGGAGATCTGGCCAGTTTTGTTCACAAAGTGTGCAAAAGAATCGATTCCTCTCTTTATCGTTAACGCGAGATTGTCTGAGAGCTCAGCTAAAGGGTACCGAAAGCTGCATTTTTTCTTGAAAAAAGTTTTTTCTGGTATTGCGGGTGTTATTGTGCAAACAGAATTGGATGCATTGCGCTATCGGGATATAGGTTTGAGCGCAGAAAAAATCACTGTATCAGGTAATATTAAGTTAGATATGGCAATCCCTATGTCTATAAACGAACAGGCTGCTCAAATTAAGCATAGCTTATTTCCCGGGCGCCTGGTTTTTATTGTTGGCAGTACTCATCACGGTGAGGAAGAGTTTTTTTTAAATGCTTATCAACGTTTAAAACAACAATTTCCATCGTTATTATTGATTTTGGTGCCACGTCAGCCAAAACGCGCCGATGAAATTTCAAGATTATGCCTGGCTGATCAGCTTGGCGTTGTCAGGCGAACAGAGAATACTCCGTGTATGCAATCGACAGATGTGTTTTTGGTGGATACTATCGGTGAACTGAAGCAAATGTATGCAGTTGCCGATTGTAGTTTTGTTGCGGGTAGTATGGTACCTATTGGCGGGCATAATATTTTTGAACCGATTTTGCTGGATGTACCGGTATTATTTGGACCCTACATGAAAAATTCTGAGTTATTGGCCCGACAGTTACTTGATGCGAAAGGGGCAGTGCAGTGTTTTAATGTGGAAGACATTGTTAATAATGTTGCGCTTATTCTAAGTCAGCCACGAGAAAAAGATCGACTGGTGAGTGCCGGGCGGGTGTTTATTGAGCAAAATAAGGGGGCGTTAGACAGGACGGTGGAGGTGGTTAATCGTTTATGTAGCACGCGCACAAACCCAGACATCAACCTGACTGATACCACTCGACTTTAGGATTTTAGCCAGTTCATTAGCTGTTGCCCCAGTGGTCATTACGTCATCCAGAATAGCAATGTGCCTGGCTTTAGGTTTTGTTACCACCTGAAAAGCATTTTTAATGTTTTTATGTCTTTGTTTTGCTGATAAGGAAATTTGATGAGGTGTGTTTTTTAAGTGTAGACAACAGTTATTATCAATAGGGATAGACAATTTCTGCCCAATAATTTTGGCAATTTCCAGCGTTTGATTAAAGCCTCTTTGGCGGTAACGTTTTGGGTGTAGTGGCACAGGAATAATGAGCTCCGGAAGCTCAGCATTTGTAGCTAGATAGTCTGCTAGCAGCAGGCCTAATACACGAGAGTTTTTATAGGCACCATTAAATTTGCAGCGATTAATCAAGTAACGTATTGCCCCCTTATGAACAAAAGATGCGTAGGTTCTATCAAAAGCGGGGCGCTTCTTTAGGCATTCGCCGCATAGTTGTATATTCACGCTGTCACTTGCAAATTGTTTTGCACAGCAATAACAATGATTTCCTAATGTTCAATACCTTCGCCAAAAATCATTCCGCATTAGCATGAATTTTCCCGATTTC
>CAYWLM010000117.1:0-7609 GCA_964459125.1 uncultured Methylomonas sp.
TGGTAATATCATGGCTAATTCAAGCTTGGATACTGTCTGGCAAAAACAGCATGCACATATACACTTTAATTAATGCTATTCCGCCTTCAACCTATTGATAATGAAAGTTTTTTCCTGAATATAAGCCATAAGGATACCTGATTACGTACAACTCACAGCCAAATTAAAAAAATCATAAAATATCAGTATATTAAGAGTTTCGTCATTCCCGAAGTCTACCCAGTCAAGCTGGGCACAAGCTTTATCGGGAATCTTTGCTTAAGCCACGAGATTCCTGCTAAAAGCATGCAGGAATGACGAAGATAGCTGAGAGTTATGGGTAATCAGGTAAGGATACGCCAAAAAACCTTTGTTTTTCCTAGCCTAAATCGATTGTCTGACCATTCACATAGATAACACAATGCACTATTTGAAATTTACTTTTGCCTGCTTTTTTATTCTTGTTAGCCAATGGGCTTACGCCATTAATCCGGATCAGTTATTAGCGCCTGACCAAGCGTTTAAAGTCTCTGCTGCAGCAACAGAGGATGGCAATGTACAGATTTCCTGGTTAATTGCCGATGGATATTATTTGTATCGCAAGAAAATTTCTTTTACTTCAAAAACTGATTCGATTGTTATTGAACAAGCTGATTTACCAGCCGGTGAAATGAAAAAAGATCCAAATTTTGGTGATATGGAAATTTACCGCCATTCTATAGAGAGTCTTTTAATATTAAAACGCCCTGCTACAGCGGTGACGTTTTCAGTATTAATCAAGCACCAGGGCTGTTCAGATCTAGGGCTTTGCTATCCACCGCAAAATACCGTTCTAAATATACCTTTGCCTGCTCTGGATACGGCACCAGCTAGCGCTTCATTTAACCCCTTAGGCCAGTTAAGTAAAGGACTAGATATGGGCTTTCAGCTATTTGCTGATAAATTATTGCCTGCTGATGAAGCTTTTCAATTTTTAGCCACTGTCATAGATGCTCAAACATTAAATTTGCAATGGCGTATAGCAGATGGCTACTATCTGTATCGGGAAAAATTTGCACTACAGTTATCAGGAGCCACTGATACAAACATACTAAGTTATGAGATTCCTCACGGAAAAGCTAAATATGATGAAGCTTTTGGCGATGTAGAAGTTTTGCATGATACCTTAAGTTTTAATGTACCCCTTGCCCGCAGCAATCCCGGCGCACACGAAATAACGCTTATTGCCAAGTTTCAAGGCTGTGCGGAGCGCGGGGTTTGTTATCCACCGATGGAACAAACAGTTACAATATTATTACCTGCCGCTGCAACTGCGGCAATATCCAAGCCTGTTCCTGCTAATATAGTTAAAAATAAATCCGCATCTGAGCAAGACCTTATTGTTGCATCTTTACATCAAGATTCTTTCTTGCTGACCTTATTAAGTTTTTTAGGCTTTGGATTATTATTGGCCTTTACCCCCTGTGTGTTTCCAATGATCCCCATTTTATCGGGTATTATTGTCGGTCAAGGCAAGGAGATTACTAATCGCAAGGCTTTTTTGCTATCTTTAAGCTTTGTCCTTGCTTCAGCAGTTACTTATACTGTTTTTGGTGTGCTTGCAGCCTTATTTGGTAGTAATCTTCAGGCTACTTTTCAGGCCCCCTGGCTGATTTATCTGTTCAGTGGAGTTTTTATCGTTTTATCCTTGTCGATGTTTGACTTTTATCATCTAGAACTGCCAAAATCGTTACAAGCTCGCTTGCACAACGCCAGTGACAAGCACCGTGATGGATCTTTTATCGGCGCGGCTTTAATGGGTGTTTTTTCTTCACTAATTGTCGGCCCCTGCGTGGCTGCACCGCTGGCAGCCGCCCTTATGTATATTGGTCAGTCAGGAGATGTCATTCTGGGTGGCTCTGCTTTATTTGTTATGGGCTTCGGCATGGGAATTCCGTTACTGATTATAGGTACTTCAGCGGGTAGCTTATTACCCAAGGCAGGACACTGGCTTAATACCAGTAAATCGGTTTTCGGGGTTATTATGCTGGCTGTCGCCGTGTGGATGTTAGAGCGGGTAATTGCACCTGAAATCACCATGTTATTGTGGGCAATGCTGTGTATTATTCCTGCCATTTATCTACGCGTATTAGATCCTTTGCCGGAAGTAGATAGCGGCTGGCATAAGTTATGGAAGGGGCTAGGTGTTATTATATTTACTTATGGTTTACTGATTTTAATAGGGGTAAGTGCCGGCAGTAACAACCCGTTGCAACCGTTAAAAGGCCTCTCATCAGGTTCGTCCAGTCAACAACAGGAAGCGCCGTTAGCGTATAAAAGAGTAGCCTCTTTAGCAGAATTAAACCAGGAATTGCAGGCCGCAAATGCCCAGGGAAAGTGGGTGATGCTGGATTTTTATGCCGATTGGTGTATTAGCTGTAAAGAAATGGAAGCCTATACTTTAAGCAAACCTGAAGTCAAGCAGGCACTGTCTCGTTTTGTTATCTTGCAGGCTGATGTCACTGAAAATAACGAACAGGATAAAGCCTTATTGAAAGCCTTTAATTTAATTGGCCCACCCGCAATATTGTTTTTTAATCTTAAGCAGCAAGAGCAATTCGATGCGCGAGTGATTGGCTATCAAAAAGCAGAATCCTTTTTGCAACATTTGTCACAGCTTTAATAATACGCATACCTATGCCTAGACGGTTTATTGTTTTAATATTTTTTGTGCTCTTGCTAATGAGCACACTGTTTGCCTGGAATACTAGCCAGAAACCTCCCCAGGCGCAGCAAGCTATTGCATTGGCTGAATTTTCCCTGCCCGATCTTGCAGGCACTATTCACTCTATTTCGGAGTGGCAGGGGAAAATATTAATTATTAATTTCTGGGCTACCTGGTGCCCTCCTTGCCTGAAGGAAATTCCTGAATTTATTCAGCTACAGACAGAATATGCAGAGCAGAATGTTCAATTTATTGGTATAGCAATTGATGAACCCCATTTAGTTGACGACTACTTAAGCTTTATTGATATAAATTATCCAGTCCTGATTGCCGAGTCAGATGGGGGGGAACTATCTCAAAAATTAGGTAACAGCGTAAATGCCATTCCCTTTACCGCTATAGTAAACAAGCAGAAACAAATTATCTTTTATCGCCCTGGTGAATTATCCAGGCAACGCTTACGAGAACTAATAGAGCCTTTATTAAGTTCTAGCCCTTGACTTAAGTTCTGGCCTTTGACTTCATTAGACACTTAAGTAGTAAAAAACAGCGAGTTTTGTCGCGAACTGTTGCTAAAAAACATATATCTGGACAAAACCATACAAATTAGGGAAAATTAACACTTTCTTACGTACAATAATAAAAAAACAACGTAACAGAATGGCAAAAATCACAATTCTTAATGGCCCTAATCTCAATCTACTGGGCCTCCGGGAACCAGGTCACTATGGCAACAAAACGCTGGCTGATATTCAAAAAAGCACTGAAGCTCTGGCTAGCAAAGCAGGCCATACTTTAAGTTTTTATCAAAATAATGCAGAACATGAGATTGTTGAACTTATTCACCAGGCTTTTGCTGAACAAGTTGATTTTATTATCATCAATCCTGCTGCATTTACGCATACCAGTGTCGCAATTCGCGATGCTTTACTAGCAACAAAAATTCCTTTTATAGAAGTCCATCTATCCAATGTCCACGCGCGCGAGTCATTTCGCAAACACTCCTATTTCTCTGATATTGCAGAGGGTGTTATCTGTGGACTTGGTGCAACTGGATACGAACTGGCCTTACAGGCTACCCATCAGATACTACTCGAGAGAAAATAAATCGTGGATATTAGAAAAATAAAAAAACTGATCGAAATTATTGAAGAATCTGACATCGCTGAAATTGAAATTATTGAAGGCGAAGAGTCTGTGCGAATTAATCGTTACTCATCACATGCCGCACCTGTTGCATATGCAGCAGCTCCCCCTCCAGTAGCCGCTGCAGCCGCACCGGCGATAGCTGAACCTGTAACAATTGAACCATCGGGACATGCAGTTAAATCACCCATGGTAGGTACATTCTATCGATCGGCTTCTCCTGGCTCAGCTCCTTTTGTAGAAATAGGTCACTCTGTTAAAGAAGGCGATACACTTTGTATTATTGAAGCAATGAAAATTCTTAACCAGATTGAGTCTGACAAGAGTGGCGTTATCAAGCAAATTTTAATCGAAGATGCACAAGCGGTTGAATATGATCAAGCACTATTCATCATAGAATAATAACGAGGAAAAACTATGTTCGATAAACTTGTTATTGCAAATCGCGGTGAAATTGCTCTGCGTATTTTACGCGCCTGTCGCGAATTAGGTGTTAAAACGGTGGCTGTTTATTCCAGTCCGGATCGTGATTTAAAACATGTGCTTCTAGCTGATGAAGCTATCTGTATTGGCCCCGCAGCCTCTATAGATAGTTATCTAAATATCCCCGCTATTATTAGCGCAGCAGAAGTAACGGATGCAGAAGCGATTCATCCAGGTTATGGATTTTTAGCAGAAAGTGCCGAATTTTCTGAAAAAGTAAAACAAAGCGGCTTTACCTTTGTCGGCCCTGAAGCGGATACCATTCGCATCATGGGCGATAAAATTCAGGCAAAAAAAGCGATGATCGCGTCTGGAATCCCTTGTGTACCAGGCAATGGCGAACCGTTAGGTGATGATAATGCAACCAACCTGAAGATGGCTCATGAAATTGGTTATCCAATTATCATCAAAGCTGCTGGCGGTGGTGGCGGTCGTGGCATGCGTACAGTCCATACCGAAGGTGCATTAATCAGCTCAATCGCCTTAACCAAATCAGAAGCCGGTCAGTTTTTTGGCAATGCCACGGTCTACATGGAAAAATTCCTTGAAGATCCACGTCATATTGAAATTCAAATTCTCGCTGATTCTCATGGCCATGCCATCCATTTAGGTGAGCGCGACTGCTCTATGCAACGTCGCCATCAAAAAGTGGTTGAAGAGGCACCCGCACCTGGCATTACCGAAGAGCAACGTAAATTTATTGGTGAACGCTGTGCTCAAGCCTGTGTGGATATGGGCTATTTAGGTGCAGGGACCTTTGAATTTTTATACGAAAAAGGTGAGTTTTTCTTTATCGAAATGAATACTCGTGTACAGGTTGAACACCCTGTAACAGAAATGGTTACTGGTATTGATATAGTCAAAGAGCAAATACGCATTGCTGCCGGAGAGCCTCTTTCTTATACTCAGGATGATGTCGTTTTACGTGGCCATGCAATTGAGTGTCGCCTAAACGCTGAAGACCCGGCTACCTTTATGCCATGTCCAGGTACAATTGATGTATTCCATATGCCGGGCGGCCCAGGAATTCGCTGCGAGACACATATCTATAACGGCTATAAAGTGCCACCTTATTATGATTCGATGATAGGTAAGCTGATTGCGCATGGGGAAGATAGAAACAGCGCTATTGCACGTATGAAAACCGCATTAAGTGAAATGGTAATAGATGGCATTAAAACCAATATTCCCTTGCAAATAGACATCATGGCGGATAGCGCTTTCGCCGCGGGTAGTCAGAACATTCATTATTTAGAAAAGAAACTGGGTATGAGTTAACGCGAAGTAGGTCGGGCTTTAACCCGCTTTTCGAATTATCTCGGTTGCAGTTGAGTTAGGCTATATTTGCACGGCAATAAAAGCCTAACTCAACATCGCGCTAAACTCAGCAATTAATTTAAATCCGGGGAACCGGCTTTAGCTTACACCAATCGGCACATCATTCAGGCTAAAGCCTGCTTACTATTTACCCTCAAATCACTTCATTATGGCCTGGCATCAAATTTCCGTGGTGAGTAACGACACCGTAGCAGCTGATATTTCCGATTTTCTTAGCGAACTAGGCGCTGTCTCAGTAACATTCATGAGCGCCACGGCTAAACCTGTTTATGAACCTAATATAGGCGAAACTAAAATCTGGGAGCAAACAAAAACCATCGCTTTATATGAGCTTGATGCGTCTCCTGAAATTATCAAGACCCTGATTTTTCAGCAGTTTCCTGAAAATGTCGTGCACGATTGGTATGCAGAAATCCTCCAGGACCAAACCTGGGAACGTGCATGGATGGAACATTTCCAGCCTATGCAATTTGGCGAACGCTTATGGATATACCCTTCAGGTCAGGAGCAGTCTAAACCTGGCACTGTTAGTTTGATTCTGGACCCGGGGTTGGCTTTTGGCTCGGGCACCCATCCAACAACTGCACTCTGTTTAAAGTGGTTAGCAAATCACGATGTCGCAGGTAAAACTGTGATCGATTTTGGCTGTGGCTCTGGCATTCTAGCCGTTGCAGCCGTTTTACTGGGCGCTAAAGAAGCACATGCGATTGATATAGACCCACAGGCGCTTACTGCTACACAGGATAATGCGCAGAAAAATAGGGTCACATCAAAAATTAAAACTTACTTACCCGAAGAATTCACTCATTTTGAAGCTGATTTAGTGTTAGCAAATATTCTAGCTAAGCCACTAATTGAACTAGCTGAGAATATTGGTAGCTTAGTGCAAACTCAAGGGCAGCTGGTTTTATCTGGCATACTCAAAGAACAGGCTGATTCAGTTAGTACTTGCTATCAGGAGAAATTCAATATGAGTACCGCTACTATCCAGGATGACTGGTGCTGTCTGGATGGCTTAAAAAAATAAACTGATGTACAACATTCCTTGCCCAAATTGCAACCATTCTCAACAAATTAGCCATAAACAGCTTAAAAAAAAACGCAACAACGTTACTTGTAGCGAATGTAAACTGCAATTTAATGCACACACAATACTCAACAGCCAAGCGTCTCAATCTCAAAAGCAGGAAGCGCTCGTATCGGAAGTACAAATACCTGAAATTCCAACATTAATAAAAGCCCGCTCTCAAGCCATTGAAGAACCTGAAGCGATAGACGAGCCCGTTATTGAGACATATTCCTGGCAACAAATACAGCCTGCGTATCATTCGCAGCGATGGCTAACCGGGATTTTTTTGGGACTTGTTTTATTAACTTATCAAGTTTATTACTTTAAAGGCTACTCTCTGAGTCAAAACCCACAACTAAGACCCTGGCTAAGTCTAAGCACAAAACTTGATTACCTTCTACCCACTTACCATAACCTGTCTGAATTTACCATTATCGGCAGTGTATTAGAACCGCTAAATGCGGATAACTACCACCTGCAAATTAGCTTCATTAACCATGCTGAATTTACCCAGCGTTTACCCAATATTCTACTATCTTTGCATAACTTACACGGCGGCCTGTTTGCACAAAGAACATTCCCCCCCGAAGAATATTTAGGCAAGGAAAATACCACTGTGCTCATTGCAAGTTCAGCTACTGCTGATATTGATTTCTTTATTGCCGTCCCAGAACAGGATATTGGCGGTTATAGTATAGAGTTAAAATAACAGGAGTAGGCCCTGGCCTGCATCGGTGTTCATGTATTAGCCCATGCCTCTTCAGAAACAAATTCCAACCTGCACTGTTTAGTTGGTTATAATATTTTATTAAAATCCTTTCAGCATACAAATACCCTATGGCTCACCCAGAACTATTTCTCAAGAAAAACGAAGATAAACGCATACGCAA
>CAYWLM010000118.1:0-7527 GCA_964459125.1 uncultured Methylomonas sp.
ATTGCCCGTGATACCACTCATGCCAGTGCATTGCTTGATTTAATGGAGTCAGATGATTTCTTCTCAGGCCGGTATCGAGGCAAAATTATTCAGGTAGATAGCAGTAGATCAGGTGCAGCTGAAGAGGAAATGATTGCGCGTTTATTGGCAGTTGAAAGTGTTGATGAACCGACCGAAGTCGTGATTCATGTCAACATGCTGAAGGAAGGTTGGGATGTTACCAATCTTTATACCATTGTGCCACTCAGAGCTGCTAATGCGAGAACCTTAATTGAACAATCGATTGGACGTGGTTTGCGCTTGCCTTATGGAAAACGGACAGGTGTAACTATGGTTGATCGGCTCAACATTGTCGCCCACGACCGTTTTCAGGAAATTGTCGATGAAGCCAATAACCAGGAAAATCCGTTACGTTTAAAACAAGTGATTTTAGATGCGCCGGAAAATGACGCAAGCACGGAAAGCATTGAAATCGGGTCTAATATGGACAATCTGATTACTGGTGCCATCAATACCGGAAGTAAAGGCACAGTCTATCCAGCCCCGGATTCTTTTAAACCGGTGTTTAATAGTATAGCTGAAACCGCAGTGGCGAAAGTGGCAATGCATGTGATTAACCAGTTACAGCATCAACCTGCTCAAATACCGACAAGTCGGGCGTTATTGACTGATGAGGTGCAAGAGGCACTGGTTTCAGCCGTTGCAGAACACTTAACGGGGCAGCAGCAATCATTGTTTGACGAAGAAAAAGTTGATCTGGCAGCCGTAGTTGCTAAAACGACCGCGTTAATGGTGCAACACACGATTGATATTCCTCGGGTTGTTGTGGTGCCCAAAGGTGAAGTGACTTATGGCTATCATCCTTTTTCTCTGAATATCAGTGGTTTGAATCTGCAACCATCAGAGCGGGATATTGTGATCCAGAGTTTAGAAACAAACCATCAGGATACCTTGGTCGCGCAAAGTGAAATCATTGCCCAGAGACCGGAAGATTTTATTGTTCACGCGCTGATTGATTTTGACGATATTTCCTACGATGAACATGCCGACTTAATTTATGATTTGGCGGGTCAAGCCGTTGAGCACTTGAATAGTTATTTGTCTGAAGACGAAGTGAAAAATGTTTTAAGTGGTAACCGCAAACGGCTTGCTGAAACCATTCATGCTCAAATGGCTGAACACTTTTGGGAAAAGGCGACCAGCTATGAGGTGGAAGTGCGTAGCGGCTTTACGCCATTAAAAAAATGCGCATATACCATCAATGCCGGGCAACCTGCTCACTCTTATCGAGATACCGTGATGGATAAAAGTAAAATTAAACAAATGCTGTTTGGTAATTTTAGCAAGTGTTTGTATCCATTGCAGAAATTTGATTCTGATACCGAACGCCGTTTTGCAGTGATACTAGAGCGTGATGCGCAAAAATGGTTTAAACCTGCGAAAGGACAATTCAAGATTTATTATCAGGATGGTACTGAGCACCCTGAATATGTGCCTGATTTTATAGTTGAACTAGAGGATTGTGTCTTAATGGTTGAAACTAAGGCACAAAAAGAAATGCAAGATAGCACGGTATTAACCAAGGCTGATGCTGCGATTAAGTGGTGTGAGCACGCCAGCACACATTTGTTGGCCAATGGCGGTAAGGAATGGGTTTATTTGTTAGTTCCTCATGATGACGTGAAGGAGAATCTTAAAATAACTGATTATTTGAATCGATTTCGTTTTCAAGAAACGATTTAATTAATTCTTATATTATTCCCTCTTTTCATCAGAGACTTTGTATTGCTAGTCTTTCGGCTTGAGTGCTTTTACTTGCTGATCTGTAAGCATTTGGGGATACCTAATAAGGGTGTTGAAATAAGTACCCCCATTTAATGCTGGATTGCAATGGATTTGCTCGGATGTTAAAAACCATCAGGCATAAAAAAACCAGCAATTACGCTGGCTTAATGTAAGTCCTAGGACGTTATTGATCAATTCTATGGTACCGAGGGCCGGAATCGAACCGGCACTTCCGAAGAAACCGGATTTTGAATCCGGCGTGTCTACCAGTTTCACCACCCCGGCATAGAACAGCTGCTAATTATAAGTAATCTTTTTTTATATTGCCAGAAAATTCTATAAAATAGACTCTTTTAACATTAAGAGCCGTCTAAGTGGCAAATATGGCATGCATGAAAAAAAGTGATTTTTACTATGAGCTTCCAGATGAGTTGATTGCTCAGCAACCTTTGCCTGAGCGTAGTGCAAGCCGGTTATTATATCTACATAAAAATAGTGATGCTATTGAAGATAAACAGTTTATCGATTTGCTGGCGTTACTCAATAAGGATGATTTATTGGTATTAAACAATACCAAAGTCATTCCTGCGCGTTTGTTTGGTCATAAGCAATCAGGCGGCAAGGTCGAGATTTTACTGGAGCGAGTGTTAAATGAGCGCGAAGTTTTAGCGCATATGCGTTCCAGTAAATCACCCAAAGCGGGGGCATTGATTGAGCTAGATGCTGGTTTTCAGTGTCAGGTGCTGGGTCGTGTTGATGATTTATTTCATTTAAAGTTTAACGGTGAGCAATTGCTTGCTGATATTTTAGATCGCATCGGGCATATGCCTCTGCCACCTTATATAGAACGTGCTGATAATATTAACGATCAGACGCGCTATCAAACTGTTTTTGCCCAGCAAAGCGGGGCTGTTGCTGCGCCAACTGCTGGTTTACATTTCGATGCAGCGATGATGGCAAAAATTCAGGCTAAAGGTATTGCAATTGCGTTTGTCACTTTGCATGTGGCGAGCGGTACCTTTCGACCTGTAAAAGTCGAGAATCTAGCCGAGCATATTATGCACAAGGAATACTTTGAAGTGCCTGAACAAACGGTTGCGGCGGTAGAGCAAACTAAAAAACGAGGTGGCCGTGTTATAGCAATCGGTACGACTGCGATGCGCTCTCTGGAGTCTGCTTCACGCAGTGGTCGATTAGCTAGCGCGTGTGGCGATACTGATTTATTTATTACTCCTGGTTATCAATTTAAAACGGTTGATGCAATGCTCACTAATTTTCATTTGCCGGAATCCACTTTGCTGATGCTGGTGTCTGCTTTTGCAGGCTATGAGCGGATTAAAAATGTGTATCAGCATGCGATTGCAGCAAAATACCGGTTTTTTAGTTACGGAGATGCGATGTTTATTCAGCGCGCTAGTTAGTACAGCGTTATCCTCACTGTGAGAGTTTAGCCTGCTATTAACCCATATTTAGAATATAAGCGGGCTGAAGCCACACTCTACACAGGTATTTTCAGATTTGACTTAGTAATATCCAAGGTTTGATAAGAGCTACTTGTTCTTGTACGTGTTAAACTACGCGCAATTTTGCGTTATCAGGCGGATAAAAATCCGCCTGACCGTTTTTATAAATTCAGCATACAACACTCGATTTTTAGCCCTTAATAATGTCCGACAAGCAAGCCATTTTCTTACCGAAAGTCCCGCATAAAATTAAGCAGCCTGTTTTGTGGTCTGGCATGAAGGGTTGTGCAGATTCTCTGGCAATAGCAACAGCGATCAAACAGGAGTCGCGATTGTTTGTTGTTCTGACTCCTGATAGCCAGACTGCCTTACGTTTAGAACATGAGCTGTCTTTTTTCCTGCAAGATGAATATCCCATATTACACTTTCCCGACTGGGAAGTTCTGCCTTATGATGTTTTCTCGCCTTTGCCCGAAATTGTTTCCGAGCGTTTAAAATCCTTAGCTAATCTACCTGAAGTAACGCGCGGCGCGCTAGTGTTGTCAGTGGCGACTTTAATGCATCGTCTGGCGCCTAGAGAGCATATTTTAGCCCATAGTTTTTCTATAGAAATTGGCAGTACCTTTAATCTGGATTTAAACCGTATCAAGCTGGAAGCTGTCGGCTATCAATATGTCTCGCAAGTGGTGCAACACGCTGAATTTGCAGTACGCGGCGCTATTGTCGATTTATTTCCTATGGGCAGCAAATATCCGTTCCGGATTGAGTTGTTTGATGAAGAAGTTGATTCGATTAGGACCTTTGATCCTGAAACTCAGCGTTCCATAGCTAAAGTTGATGCAATACAGCTTTTTCCTGCCCGGGAGTTTCCCTTTACTGATGACGCCATCAAGCATTTTCGGCAGGCATTTCGAGAAGCATTCCCGGATAATTACCAGCATAACACTTTATATCAGGATGTCAGTAAGGGTATTACTCCAAGCGGGATTGAAGCCTATCTGCCTTTGTTTGTTGATAAAACGGAAACACTGTTTGATTATATTCCGGCAACGACTGCATTTGTATTACCGGAAACTTTGCAGCAATCAGCAGAGCATTTTATTGAAGAAGTTGATGAGCGTTTTCAGCAACGTAAATATGATCTGGAACGCCCACTATTAGCACCTGAAAAGCTGTATATACAAACTGCCGAATTTATTCAGCATATAGATCAATTTCGGCGTATTTATTTAACCACGCAAACAGCAGAAGATGCATGGCAGGCGGATAGTATAAGTTTACCTGATGTGACCATAGATCAGCGGTTGCGCGAACCTGCCAGTCGCTTAAAGGCCTTTGTTGCAAATAGTGAGAGTAGGGTGCTGTTTGTTGCTGAAACGGCAGGGCATAGAGAAGCATTAATCGATAAGTTACGTAGCTACAAAATCAGCGTCAAACAGGTTGATAATTGGAGGACGTTTCTACAAATTAATGAATCTCCTTGTATCGTAGTTGCATCCTTAGATCATAGTTTATATCTGCAGCACGCTGGTTTGGCGATTATTACCGAAAGCCAGCTAAGCGGCGATAAAGTGCAGCAACGACGCAGGCGCAAGAAGTCTGCTGCTCGTGAGCTGGAAAAAATTGTTAATAATCTGAATGAACTCACCGTGGGCTCGCCTGTGGTTCATCAAGAGCATGGTGTAGGGCGCTATTTAGGTTTGCAGGTTTTAAAATTTGGTGATATTGACGCAGAGTTTCTTACTCTGGAATATGCCAATCAAGATAAACTCTACGTGCCTGTCTCGGCCCTGGATGTTATCGGACGTTATACCGGTGTGAATCCTGACACAGCACCGCTGCATAAACTGGGCGGTGATCAGTGGAGTAAAGCGAAGAAAAAAGCGCTGGAAAAAATCCATGATGTGGCGGCCGAATTATTGGATATTCATGCCAAACGGGCTTTAAACAAAGGACATGCCTTTGTTTATCAGGAAAGTGAATATCTGGCTTTTGCCGATGCGTTTCCGTTTGAAGAAACACCGGATCAGCAAACATCGATTGATAGTATTCTTGAGGATATGTGTTCAGCACAGCCAATGGATCGGGTGGTTTGTGGCGATGTTGGCTTTGGCAAAACCGAAGTAGCTATGCGTGCCACCTTCATTGCCGCACAAAGCGGGATGCAGGTAGCGGTGTTAGTGCCGACAACCTTATTGGCACAACAGCATTTTCAGAATTTTCGTGATCGCTTTGCCGATTGGCCTTTTAGAGTCGAAGTGCTATCGCGCTTTGTTTCGCCTAAACAGCAAAAAGCAATTATTGCAGATTTAGCTGCAGGAAAAGTTGATATTGTGATTGGTACCCATAAATTACTTTCCAAAGAAATAAAATATCAACAGCTGGGTTTGGTGATTATTGATGAAGAGCATCGCTTTGGCGTGCGTCAGAAAGAGCATTTTAAAGCGCTACGTCAGGAAGTTGATTTATTGACCTTAACGGCGACACCGATTCCGCGGACTTTGAATATGGCGATGTCAGGTCTACGGGATGTTTCGATTATCGCGACTCCACCACCTAATCGTCATTCTATCAGGACGTTTATTTCTGAATGGATTGACTCATTAGTAAAAGAAGCCTGCCAGCGAGAGCTTAAACGTGGTGGGCAGATGTATTTTCTGCATAATGATGTCAAATCGATGGACAAGATGGCACGTGATCTGGAAAAATTAGTGCCGGAAGCGCGGGTGGAAATAGCCAACGGACAAATGCCAGAGCGTGAGTTAGAGCGTATTATGCTGGATTTTTATCATCAACGCTTTAATGTGCTATTAAGTACCACGATTATAGAAAGCGGTATTGACATACCCACAGCAAATACCATTATTATTAATCGTGCTGATAAGCTTGGATTGGCACAACTGCATCAGCTTCGAGGGCGGGTAGGGCGCTCGCATCATCGTGCCTATGCATATTTTATTACGCCACCAAAAAACTTAATCAGTAAAGATGCAGTAAAGCGTTTAGAAGCATTAGAAACGTCAGGCGAATTAGGTGCCGGATTTTTATTATCAACACATGATATGGAAATTCGTGGCGCGGGCGAGTTATTAGGCGATGGCCAGAGTGGACAAATCCAGGAAATTGGCTTTACTTTATATACTGAATTACTGGATCGCGCAGTGAAAGCCTTAAAATCAGGAAAGCAGCCGGAATTATCGGCACCGCTGCATACCGGTACCGAAGTAGATTTGCAAGCGGCCGCATTGATACCCGAAGACTATTTGCCCGATATACATGCGCGACTAGTACTATACAAGCGTATCTCCAGTGCTGATAGTAATGATGATTTACGTGAGTTACAGATAGAAATGATTGACCGCTTTGGTCTGTTACCTGAACAAGTAAAAGTGTTATTTGCAGTAGCAGAATTAAAGCAGCAAGCTGATAAAATAGGTGTCAGGAAAATTGATGTCTACAGTGAAGGCGGTCGGATATTATTTAGCGCTGATCCTAAATTGAATATGCAACAATTATTGATCCTGATCCAGACGCAGGCGCATATTTATAAGTTTGAAGGTGGCGATAAATTACGCTTCACCCAAAAATTCTCGACTACAGAAGAAAAAATAGCATTTACAGCCTCATTATTGGCGCAATTAACGGAAGAAGATGTATGAGGAATAGTTTAAAAATTCAGTTTGCAATGCTCCTTGTTTGCTTTAATAGTCTGGCTGTTGCTGATCAGCGCTGGTTTCAGGTCGAGTTGATTGTTTTTAAACAGCAAGCCCCCAATACTGAAATTTTCGCGCAAACAACAACACAAATTGGCTCAATAAATAGATATGCACAAGCCAGTGCGGGCAATAAGACGCTGCAATATACTTATAATAGATTAAAATCGGCACGCTCGTATCGACCCTTTTATTATAAGTCATGGCGAATTCCAGTGGCTGATGGAAGTGTCAGCTTACCTATAAATGTCTCAGAGCCTGAAGTAGACTTAAACGGCTGGATAAAAATACAACGCAGTGACTTATTGCATGTTATTGCCGATCTGGAATTCAGCCCTAATGGATCTAACGGCGTGATATATCGTTTAAATGAAAAAAGGCGGGTGCTTTTAAATGAAGTACATTATTTAGATCATCCAAAATTTGGAGCTGTGGTGAAAGTTTCACCCCTGAACTGAAGTGAGTACAATGAAAATCAGAAACTTAATGTATTTAATGCTGCTGATATCAGTCAGTGCTTGTCAAACCCCTCCCAAAAGACCTAGTAATTTAGTCGATTGCCCAGA
>CAYWLM010000119.1:0-7512 GCA_964459125.1 uncultured Methylomonas sp.
TCTATGTAATTTGATAATCATAGTCGATAATAAGAGGTGCATGGTCTGAAAAGCGCTCATCTTTGTAAATAGATGCAGATTGTACTTTTTCTTGTAAATGTTCACTTATCACCTGGTAATCAATGCGCCAACCTACGTTTTTTGTCCATGCCTGCCCGCGGTTAGACCACCAGGTGTATTGATCTGCCTCTTGATTAATTGTTCTGAAGCCGTCACTCCAGGGTTCCTGCTCGAATAATTGATCTAGCCAGGCGCGTTCTTCAGGCAAAAATCCTGAGTTTTTCTGATTGGCCTTCCAGTTTTTTAAATCAATTTCTTTATGTGCAATATTCCAGTCGCCACAGATAATATAATCTCGTTCATTAAGTGCATTTTTCTGTAAAATTGGCATATAACGATCCATGACGCTATATTTGAAAGCTTGACGTTCCTCTTTAGAGGAGCCTGATGGTAGGTAGAGTGAGATGACACTGAGATTACCAAGTTGTATTTCTAGGTAGCGCCCTTCGCTATCTATGTCATCAAAGCCCATGCCAATTATCACTTTGTCGGGTTTGTGTTTGCTGTAGACAGCAACACCGCTATAGCCTTTTTTTTCTGCGCTATGGTAGTAACAATAATAGCCGACTGGGCGAAATGCATCGGCTGTCAGTTGATCGGGTTGTGCTTTTGTTTCCTGTATGCAGACCACATCAGCGTCTTGTTGAGCTAACCAGGGGAAAAAACCTTTACGCTCAGCGGCGCGAATGCCGTTGGTATTTATAGTAATAATACGCATTTTTTTTTATCTTGACTTGCAGATAGTTGGGTAAAGAAGTATTATACTCTGTTCAAAATTGTATGTTAGTCGATTTATTAGACGTGTAAAGGTCATTATGAAACCAGAAATTCACCCAGATTATAAACAAATAACCGTGACTTGCGGTTGTGGAAACGAGTTTACTACAGGCTCAGTATTAGGTAAAGATTTGCATATTGAGGTATGCTCTTCATGTCATCCATTTTATACCGGGAAACAGCGCGTAGTTGATACTGCTGGACGCGTAGATAAATTCCGTAAGCGCTATAGTAAGTAATCGTATGAGGCCGGTAGTGTAATTAAAACTATAGGAAACACCATGGCACGAAATACATTGACCCTAAGAGATAACTCTACAGGAAAGGAAGCTGAATTTGCTATGTTGAGGGGAACTATCGGCACCCCGGTTGTTGATGTGAGCTCTCTAAATAATAAGATGGGTTTGTTTACCTATGACCCGGGTTTTATGTCAACGGCAAGTTGTAAAAGTGCGATCACTTATATTGATGGTGAAAAAGGTATCTTATTGTACCGGGGCTACCCTATTGATCAATTAGCTGAAAAGTGTACCTTTCTTGATGTTGCCTATTTATTGATGAATGGTGAGCTGGGAAATAAACCTGAGCAGGCTCAATTTGAGCATGAGATAGGTCAGCATGCTATGTTGCATGAGGCAATGCGTAGTTTTATTGATGGTTTTCATTATGATGCACACCCGATGGCTATGATGGTGGGAATTGTTGGCTCTTTGTCCGCATTTTATCATAGTGAGCTGAATATGGATGACCCTGAGCATCGACGTATTTCCGCGATGCGGATGGTTGCAAAAATACCGGTGATTGCCGCTGCTTGTCATCGTCATTCGATTGGTTATCCTTATGTTTATCCACGGTCTGATCTGAGTTATTGCGAAAACTTCCTTAATATGATGTTTTCTTTGCCGTCCCATAAATATATTGATAAAGATAATTATATCCATCCAGTCGCTGTCAAGGCTTTGAACTTATTGTTTATTCTGCATGCTGATCATGAGCAGAATGCTAGTACTTCGACCGTACGTCTGGCAAGTAGCACGGGTGCAAATCCCTATGCTTGTATTGCTGCAGGAATTGCAGCACTTTGGGGGCCTGCTCATGGCGGTGCCAATGAAGCTGTCCTAAGTATGCTAGGAGAAATTGGTACGGTTGATAGAATTCCTGAATATATAGAAAAAGCAAAGGATAAAAATGATCCTTTCCGGTTAATGGGTTTTGGGCACAGGGTTTATAAAAATTTTGATCCTAGAGCGACAATTATTCGTAAAGCTTGTTATGAAGTCCTTGAAAGGACGTCAGCTAAAAATCCTATGTTTGATTTGGCTCTAGCGCTGGAAGAGTATGCATTGAAAGATGAATACTTTATAGAGAAAAAACTGTATCCAAATGTAGATTTTTATTCTGGTATTATTTATAAGGCTTTAAATATACCTGTGGATATGTTTACTGTGATGTTTACTATCGCTCGTACTGCTGGTTGGGTATCTCACTGGCTGGAGATGATGGCTGAACCAGGGCAGCGTATTGGCCGACCCAGACAGGTTTATACAGGAAAAGATGTGCGTAACGTGTAGCACATATGCATACCTGATAATATCAAAGCAGCCTTTATGGCTGTTTTTTTATGTCTAAAAAACACGGTTGTGAGCAGATGTTTGGTGTTCAAGTCTCATATATTAAGGCGAGGCTTGAGCAAGCCACGAGGTTGATACAATTATTGCATAATGTTTGCGCCTCTAAAGTCTAGAATAATGCTTCAGGAATTGCCTGAGCAGGAGTATTTTGTTCTCCAGTCAGTTCGCTCTCCCATTCCACATAAGGAGTGGGCCGAGTTGGAATAGTTTCGTCAGTAAAATATTCCCAGATTCCTGTTGAGGATTCATGCCTGGCTAAAAGGCCCGTTTCTGGGTCTATAAGTATTTTGCTAATGCCTTCTGGCATGATTGGCTCTTGGACTATTTTGTCTTTAAGGGCATAACGCATAAATTCTATCCACATGGGTAGTGCTGCTTTGCCGCCAGTTTCCCAGCGGCCAAGACTTTTAGAATCATCTTTGCCTACCCAGGCTATGCCGACAATGTCAGGCGTAAAGCCATTGAACCAGGCGTCTTTTTGGTCGTTGGTTGTGCCTGTCTTCCCCGCCAAGTCAGTACGCTGTAGGGATTTAGCTTTAACCGCTGTTCCACGTTGAACGACATCACGTAAAAGAGAGTTCATTAAAAAATTTATTTGTGGGGAAATAATTCTAGGCGCTGTGCTGTTTTCACATTCAGGACAGGCAGTTAATGGTTCTGCTTGAAATATTACTTCACCCGTACTGGATTCAATGCGTTCTATATAGTAAGGGTTAATTAAATATCCACCGTTGGCAAACACTGCATACATGCGAGCCATTTGCAGTGGGGAAGCATCCCCGCTACCTAATGCCAGGGAGAGTTTGTTGGGTAATTGTTCCTTTAGGAAGCCAAAACGCATGGCTGTGTCAGTAATCGTTGTAATTCCGATAGCTCTTGTCAGGCGTATGGCGATTAAGTTTCGCGAATTACGTAATGCCGTGCGGATGCTGGTTGGACCATAAAAATTATGGCTATAGTTTTCAGGTCGCCATGCACTTTCCTCGATAGAGCTATTGGTACTTACAATGGGAGCATCGTTGATGATGCTGGCGGTCGTGTAGCCAGACTCAAGCGCGCTCGTATATATGATTGGTTTGAAGCCTGAACCGGGCTGACGTTTTGCTTGAATTGCACGATTGTATTTGTTGTTGAAATAAGCATAGCCACCTGATAATGCTAATAAGGCGCCTGTTTTAGGGGCTAAAGCAACAAAAGCGCCTTCTGCTTCAGGGATTTGAGCAAGTCGCCACTCATTATTGACTTGTCTGACACGGATCGTATCGTGTAATTCAATAATGTCTAAGTACGAGTTAATATGTAACGTTTGCTGCGTATCGGGATTATATTTTGTGCTCCAGGGGCTATTCTTCCAGAATAATCTGATATCCGTGCCGTCTTTGAGTGTAGCAGTAAGTTGGTCATTATTAATTTGAGTTACTCTTGCAGGATATGTTGAGCCTATGTTATAGCTTGATTCTAGAGAGCGTTTTTGAGTGTTAATGATACGATAGCTGTGGCGTTCATCAAATTGGTGCAGATTAGCACGCAAAGCATTCACCGCGGCATTTTGCAGGTCTGATTTGATGGTGGTATAAACTTTCAGGCCTGATGTGTATGCCGCATCTTCGCCATAGAGATTGATGATATCATTGCGCACCATTTCGGCTATATCTGGCGCATACAGCTCTCTTTGAGTGGTATACTTATTGGCAGTAATAGGCGAATTAATGGCAACATCGTAGTCCTGTTGCTCTATATGATTTAAATCTAACATGCGCTTTAATACATAGTTGCGTCGAAGCAGCGCGCGTTCAGGATTGTTAATAGGGTTGTAACTAGATGGCGCTTTAGGTAGGCCTGCAATCATACTCAGCTCTGCAAGGGTCAGTTGTGCCAGGGGGCGATCGTAATAGATTTCAGAAGCCGCAGCTACACCATAGGCGCGTTGCCCTAGATAGATTTTATTTAGATACAGTTCAAGTATTTCATTTTTGCTAAATTCTTGCTCAATTTGTATGGCGAGAATAATTTCTTTAATTTTTCGGGTGTAGGTTTTTTGATTGTTTAACAAGAAATTACGCGCGACTTGCATGGTAATAGTGCTACCTCCCTGTTTTTTTTTGCCAGTTAGTGCTAGTTGTATCGCTGCGCGAGCAAGTCCTTTGAAATCTATGCCAATATGAGAGAAAAAATCACCGTCTTCAGCAGCTATAAAGGCATTAACAAGTTGTTTGGGAGTATCGGATATATTAATGGGGATACGTATTTTTTCGCCAAATTGTTCGATTAATAACCCATCCTGGCTATAGACGTTTAAAGGCTGTTTGTACTGAATATCTCTTAATACTTCGATATCAGGAAGTTCTGAACTTAGCTGTTGATAAACAAAATAACTTATTATTAAACCCAGAATAGAGAAAGTGAGGAGTATGGTTAATAACCATTTTATTATTCTCATTAAAAGTATCAGTATGCTGTTGAAAGAAACTAAGTTTCAGCTTAATTTGTAGTTGTCACAACCCGTGTCACATAAAGTTTATTATACTGCGTATTAATTGAGATGTGTTGCGATAAATCTTTTCTGAGATCAGTATCTTTTTTCCCTATCGGCAAATTATTAGGTGACTTGTTATTTGTTGAGCGCATCATGTGTGACTTGTCGGTCTGATTTATTTTTGCTTATATAACATTGGTATAGTAAAAATTGTAGGGAAATTTAGAATCTTTTTATAAAAATTAGTGTTATATTACATGTCGTTATATTTCTTACTTTACTTCAACTATTACGTTATGTTTTACAGATGGCATGAAAATATAAAAACATAGCTATATTCCTTACTAGATTGGGACATAATTGCTTTTTCACGTAATTCTTCCCTGGTGTCATTGAAAAAAATAAAAGAGTTTCTACATGAAATGGTTCAATCGTAAGCATGATCCTCTTCTTGGGATCGACATTAGTACCGCTGCTGTCAAGATAATAGAACTAAGCAAGACGGGTAGCAGGTATAAAGTTGAAAGTTATGCTGTTGCACCTTTAGTTCAAGATGCAGTGGTTGATAATAATATCTCCCATATCGAGATAATTACAGAAGCTATCAAAGTGGCATTAAAGCAATCGGGGACGCATGCACGCCATGCTTGTGTCGCAATAGCTGGCTCTTCGGTGATGACTAAAGTGATCACCATGCCTGCGTACTTGTCAGAAGATGAAATGGAAGAGCAGATCATGGTTGAGGCTGATCAGTATATCCCTTATTCTCTGGATGAGGTGCGAATGGACTTTGAAGTGCAAAATATCAATGAAGCAAACCCTCAAATGGTCGATGTTTTGCTAGCTGCATCACGTAGAGAGAATGTTGATGAGCGAGTAGACGCTCTCGAAATGGCTGGGTTAACGGCTAGTATTGTTGATGTTGGGTCTTTTGCCATTGAAAATTCATATACTCTACTTAAGGACCTGCTACCAGATGGAGATGAAGAGCAAACTGTAGCTATTGCCGATATTGGTGCAACAATGACTACCTTAAATATTTTGCAAGAAGGTCGAGCAATTTATACTCGGGAACAGGGGTTCGGAGGTAAGCAGTTAACTGAGGAAATTCAACGACGATATGGTCTTTCCTATGAAGAGGCAGGGCTTGCTAAACGACATGGGGGGCTTCCTGATAATTATAATACTGATGTATTGGGTCCCTTTAAACGAGCATTAGTGCAACAAGTTGCTAGGTCGCTACAGTTTTTTATTTCATCTAGTGCAAATAGAAATATTGATACTGTTATATTGGCGGGTGGTTGTGCATCAATTTCAGGTATTGATAAATTAATCGAAGAAGAGTTAGGTATTCCAACATTTGTCGCTAATCCATTTATTAATATGGCTCTATCAAATAAAATTAAACCACAAAGTTTAAGTGAGGATGCTGCAGCAATGATGATAGCTTGTGGTTTGGCGCTGAGGAGTTTTGACTAATGACGCGAATTAATTTATTGCCTTGGCGTGATGAGTTACGCAAGAAAAAACAAGAGGAATTTATTATTGGTATTGTGCTTGTTGCAGTTGTTGCAGTAGCGCTACTGTTTAGCATACAGGCATACTTAGATAGTCAGATTGCAGAACAGCAAGATAAAAAACGTATAGTATTAGCAAAAGTAGCAGAAGTTAATTTGATCACTGCTAAAATTAAAGATATTGAAATACAAAACGGAATTCTGCAAAATAAAAGAAGTGCGATTCAAGCATTGCAAAAAAGCCGCCCTGAAATTGTCCATTTTATTGATGCAATTGCCAGAGTCACTCCTGAAGGTGTGTTCCTTACCCAGTTAAAGCAGGATAATGCGCGTGTTGCACTAATAGGTAAAACTGAGTCAAATTCACGTGTGTCAGCATTTATGAGGAATGTTGAAGCTAATCAATGGTTAACTGATCCTCAACTAAATATTATCCAAGGCAGCAATAAAAATAATAATGGTAAATTAAGTAATTTTACTTTGTTCGTAAAGCAGAGGAAAAGTAAAGCAGAAGATGAGGATATGTGATGAATCTTTCTGAAATTAATTGGGATCTTAATCAGGCAGGTGCTTGGCCTAATCCACTTAAGATAGGTGTAGGTGCTCTATTATTCATGATAATAATGGGTCTTGGATATTATCAATTTAGCAGTGAAAAAGTAGCGCAATTAGAAACAGAGCAAAATGAAGTCGCAGATGCCCTGAGTAAATACCAATATGCATGGCGGATGGCACAAAATCTTGAATTTCATCAAAAGCAATATAAGCAAATACAGTCGTCTCTGGCTGAAATGATGAAATTAATGCCTACTAAAGCAGAGGTTGCCAGTTTATTGATAGATATTTCGCAAACGGGCCTATCTAGTGGTTTGGAGTTTGAATTATTTAAACCTATTGGAGCGGTAGACAAAGGTGATGTTATTGAGCTGCCTATAGATATAAAAGTGATCGGTAAGTACAGTGAATTAGGGTTGTTTATTAGTGGTCTTGCGACATTGCCGAGAATTGTCACTATTAAAAATATTCAAATTAATCCCACAAATAATAATCC
>CAYWLM010000120.1:0-7464 GCA_964459125.1 uncultured Methylomonas sp.
TTGGATATGCCTAGCACTATATGTTGTGCCTACCCCACGAAATCGGGAAGAGCCAGTTTTTTTTGTGCAAGCGGCTTTCATAATGCTCAAGAATAGTGACAAGGGGGATCATGACTGACTCCTGAAACCTGTTGATAAGGTATTGGTCAGCTGATTAATGGCTGAGATAGTATCCTGCTCTGTCAACTCCGTTGAATGAGCATAGCGAGCTGTCGTGGTAGGGCAGGCATGGCTCCTGAATGTGAATCAGGCTCAAGCCCTGTTCCAGTAGGTGCGTGGCTATGCTATGGCGAAGCGTGTGAATTGAGGCTTTTTTTTAATCCCGCAGTTTTTAAGAGCCGTTTTCATCGCAGCTTGGGCACCGCCTCTATCCATCGGTGTTGTGGCACGTTGAATGGTCTCCATTGAACCGGTTCCACTGGGAAATAACCAGACTGGATTGCGGTGTTTGCGCCATAAGTGGCGCAACGCATTGCAGGTAAAATCAGGTAAAGGCACAAAGCGATCTTTATGCCCTTTGCCCCGGCGAATATGCACTTGTTTGCGTTCTGCATCAATATCACCGACTTGCAAAGAGAGCGTTTCTCCCAGGCGCAGGCCCATTGAGTAGGTTGCCAAAATAAAGACTTTATAGCGTAGCTTGTAGGTCATCGCAATCAGTTGCTCTACCTCGGAAACTGCCAGAATATCAGGCAGTGTCTGTACTTTGGGTACTTTGATGATTTCAATCCATTGCCAATCCTTTTTAAGGACGTATTACCAGAAAAACTGGAGACCATTACGATCGATTTTAACGGTACTCCAGGAATGAGATTCAACTAATTCCGCAAAATAGACTTCAAGCTGTTCAATACTGAGTCTTTCGGGTGAGCAATCAAAATTCTCAGCGATTCTACGGACAGCACGTGCATAGCTATCAATGGTTGCATCACTCATGCCCCGTAACTTTAAAGCACGAAGGTGACGGCTATATAGCTCATCAAAGTGCGCCTGTTCTGTAGTATTCATGATAAACTCCAATTATCGTACTCGACAGTGAGTACATATTGGAGTGTACCTATAAATGGTTTTTTCTGCCGCGATAGCGGCTTCGTCCAGCGTGTGGATAAGCTGATTCTTCCTTTGACCACATTCCGCGGCAGCACGCATAAAGACATATCAAAATGCCTGCGGCGCAAGAAGAACAATTTACTGAAGTGGGTTTAATTTTTGAATAATGGGTGCAGATAATAGGGAGTACAGTACTCCGTATAGAAGAATTGTGTAGCGCCATTCAGCTGTAATGTAGACAGGATTAAACCCAATGAATATTCTTCTGGACAAGGGGGGTACTGTGCTATCTCCTAACCATCTCTGCTGTTTTGCAACGTAACATTTCCATTCCCATATGTGTTTTTTTTGATCTAAAATCCACCTCGATTTTCTAGCGAGCGCTACTGATACAGTTCAGCCAAGGATTTTTTAGAATATGTTTTGCTATCCATTAGTGTATGTGACATACATGATACCCTTGATAGAAAACTCACGAATCAAGAGCTCATCAGGTAGTTCTTCTCATGCTGCATCGGATATCCAGATGTTTTTTTCTTCGGCTTTTTAATGCTGATAAGATGATCTTTTGCTCTAAGGTGTAATTCACGACTAAAATCACTTTTGACGATACTCTACTGCCTAAATATCAGTGACGTTCCCTGTCTGCTTAGAAGAGCAATATTGGCGTAAGAGGTGTAGTAAGTAGGTGTTCAGCAAATTTTCTAATAAAAACTTTATTTGAATCAATTATTATGCTCTCATTTTAACAGGCCCTGATGTCTTTATACTATTTATCGATACCTTAACGCCAGAAGAAACTGAAACCCTGCAAGAGATGTATAAAAATCACTGGAATCATGGCCCTCGAATTAGATCCCAGGCTATTCTATTAAGGTAAGCGTCAATTAAACCACACATTCAAAACCACTTAAAAAAAGGGCAAACTATTACCTCTCATTAACTTCGGAGGAATTTATGAGCCCATCTCAAAATAAAGCGGTTATACCACAATGGCAAGCGAGTAGCTTAACTCAGGCCGAGAATTGCAAAATTCATAATATCAAGTCCCGTATCTTCAGTTATTACAGAAAACAATTCAGCTCTGAGCCCCTATCAGCAAAACAAGTCAGCCAATTAGTTCCGGTAAATCTTGTTGCCGAAGAGATATTGGTTGACTCAATATTATCTGCTGGTTCATCGGTTATCAAAGTAACTCACAGCAACGGCTTTAGTCTGGAAATACCTCCCAGCACAGAGCTCTCATCATTTATTTAATGATGTATCATTATTCTCGTCATGGGTAAAAACCGGCAAGGTGCCATAAAAATAGGTCACACGACCCTCTCGTTTTTCATCGGCAAGGGCATGAGTTATTTCTATCGAGCCGTTTGGAAACATAGGAAGTTGTCGTTAAACCATCGTTTATTCCGGCAGGTGGACTAACTTTGTCCACGGGTAATGTATAATGGGTATCATTCCAAATCTGATGCGTATGAAAAGAATTTCTTCGATTGTTAGCGTGAGAAGTGTACTATTAATTGATTTTAAAGAGATATAATTCTCAATCAAGTGGTTTTAACCAAAGCCGAGGGCAGGTTGTTCTGATCTTAAACTTTCGAGGCTCAATCACTTCAACTTTACGTTTACGGCCTATTGCTTTGTTCCCTCTGTGCTTAAATCTTTGCGATTACCGCGAGCCGCCGCCCCAGAGTTCTCTATCCAGCGGCTGACCTGCCTTACTGGAGCGGAGTTCACATCCGCTGGAATACACGACCTTGCCTAACCGCACAGCCCCCCTTTTTCCCTACCTCGATTTTATCTGTTATTTTTGTTGTAATGGAGGGGAGGTTATGGTAATCTCAAAATGCATTAAAGATTAAGTTTTTTTGTAAAAAAATAGTAACTACTCAGCGTGTTTTTATATAAAAATCTAATGGCTGCAAGAGAGTAGGATGGGTAAAACGCAGTATGCCCATCAACAATTGTTAAGATGGGCACGTAAACTTTGCCCATCTTAACTTAAATATCAATGTATTACGATATTAAAATGCGCTGAGTAGTTACAAAAAATAATAGATTATTTAATATGCTTTGCTTGAATATGTGCTTGATTAAGTAACCTAAACATAAACTAAATTACAAGGGGTATCACAAAATGCCAAATCATTTAAATAAAATATTTCTTTTTTTAACACTTTCCTTTACTAGTCAAATTCAAGCTGTTGAGCTTTGCCTGGCTATTGATGGATCAGGAAGCATAAGTGCCCCTGACTTCCAATTACAAATTGGCGGTGTTGCTGCTTCTGTTGAAAACCCAAGCATAATTCCTCAAGATAGCACTGTACGTATTTCTGTTGTCCAATTTTCTAACACTACTCAAATTGTAGCTGGATCGACATTAATTAATGATCAAACAACTGCTACTACATTGGCCAATACAATTAGAGCTATGTCTCAAATAGGTAGCACTACAGATATTGGCGCGGGAATAGCTACCTGTGCTGAAACTTTTGCTTTTATCCCTGACAATCATCAAGTAATTGATGTCTCAACAGATGGTGTTCCTACAGTTCCTGCACTTCCTGGGAGAGATGCTGCCCTCGCAAAGGGTGTTGATATTATTAATGCTATAGGTGTTGGGTCAGGAGTTGGTGTCGCTGAATTAAATCAATTAGTATACCCTCAACCAGTATCAACTCTTCCGGACCCTGGTTTTGTTGTTTTAGCAGATAGTTTCGATGATTTTACAATTGCAATTGAAGCAAAAATTCAAGCCGAAGTTGGACCTTTACCACCAACTGATCCAGGTGTGCCTCCTGTAGTTCCTCTGCCCATAAAAGATATTAAACCAATTCCAACCTTGAGTGAATGGGGTTTGATTTTATTAAGTTTAATTATGTTTGCAGTAGTCCTAATGAGAAATAAAAAAATACGTAATATTTAAAGCTTTATTGGTATGTCATTCCATGTGCGTTTTATCTATATAAAGCCTTGGGGTTATGTTACATCATCATAATATCTTGCTTACGCAGCGATTGGAGATACTCTGGTCGCTCTTGCGTTCGCAACTACGCATAAAACAAAACTCTGCAAATTATAGCGGTTTATATAAACTGGCGTGCTTATTGAGTGAGCACCTCAAGAAATATTTTGGGACTTTTCCATGTCACAAAAAATCGATTCGCCATGCAGCGAGTCATTATTGCCTCTGATTACCTGCATCTGCTTCGACTACGAAAAAAAATCCTGCTTCGTCTGAAGCCACCTCAAATGATGATATGGACTCCTCTCCCTTCCTAGGTACCATAGTGTACCTAAGATGAATAACGGAGCAAGGAGGCGTCCGAAATGAACCATAGCGTTATTGGTTTAGATATAGCAAAAACATTTTTCACATGTATACAGTTGTAGAGGGCAAGCCCGTTAAGAAAAAGTTAAGACGAGTCGAACTATTAAGTTTTTTGCAAACTATCCAGTGAGCCAGATTGGGATAGAGGCCTGTGGAAGTGCGTATCATTGGGCTAGAAAGCTGACAAAATTTGGGCATGAGGTCGTGTTACTCAATACACGCTTTGTGAAAACTTTGTGATTGGAAATAAAAATGATTTTAATGATGTAGCTGCTCTCTTTGACGCAGTGACACGTCCAAACAGGCTGCAATAAAAACAATTGAACAGCAAGATATACAGCTTGTTCATAATATTCGACAAGGCTTAGTAGGTAATCGCACTGCTTTGGTTAATCAAATAAGGGGCTTGCTTAGTGAAAGAGGGATTATTATTCCTCAAGGAATTAATAGAGTAAGAGAACAATTAACTTTAATTCTGGAAGACGCTGAAAATGATTTAACGGTTTTAAGTCGCGAAGTGTTTGCCGAGCAGTATGAAAACCTGAGAGGACTAGATGATGAAATAAAAGAGCAAGACAGGCGAATCAGTCGTCTTTGTAATAACAACGAGTTGAGCAAACGGTTTTTGGAAGTACCCGGTATTGGTCCTATGACAGCTTCAATCATTGCATCAGATATAGGTAATGGCAAAGGTTACCCAAGTAGCCGAGATTATGCAGCAAGCTTAGGAGTCGTGCCGAGACAACATAGCAGTGGTGGTAAATTTGTCTATTTAGGGATCAGTAAACGCGGTAATAAATACATTCGTACACTACTGATTCATGGTGCTCGCTCAGTATTAAAAAACAGTGGCAAGAAAACAGATAAGCTCAGTCTTTGGTTACAATCATTGGTTGAGCGGCGAGGTTTTAATAAAGCGGCAGTTGCACTGGCGAATAAGAATGCCAGGATACTCTGGGCTATGGCAACCCAGAAAAAAGAATATAATGCATTATTGGTTTAACCCGAGTGCAAGAGACGGGTTACCCACCCTTTATCCACCGACTACGAGCTAAGATGGCTCTTCGTCCGGGGATTAATCATGGATAACCCTGAAGTTGATAATAACTGAGTAAACAAGATTGCGGAGGCAAGTTAGCCAATATTGATGGCAAAAACAGTTAGACCGGTGCTTTTTTTAAAACCCGTTCCAGCCATAGAGTTCATTATGAAACCGTTCAAATGGTTTGGGTATAAAGGCGCTCGAATAAATTCATCAGGAGTCCTGAGGTCATAAAACCTCTCTAAGAAACCGATTATATGGCTGCAATATTGATCTCTGTTAATGACATTAAATATTTGAAAACTTGGTTTGCAATAAAGGAGGAGTTCATATGTAGCTCGACGGCTATTCGGGATAAACAATATATAGCCTCTCTAACGCGTACTGCGGTTCGGCTGATTTTCCTATGCCTTCTGAGGGCTATCTGGGGTCTTTAGCATCTCAGATCCGACAGCGTCGGGTAGTATTGAATAATACAGGGCGCCTTGAAGAGATTGCATAAGATGAGCAAAAACTAGATTTTGAAATTATTCTAGGTTAAAAATCGGCAAAAAATAGGATAATAACTAATGAAACAATGACTTATGAATATTATGCTGTACTCTGTTGTTAGTATGATAAAGGGTCTATTTTAGCATCTGTAGACGGCGTAATTGTTACTCATTCATATTTGGCCTGCTGGTTAGCGTCTTGGTCGCGTAATATGGTAAATATTCGGCCAACCCATCCTAGTAAAAACAATGGGTTACATGATTCCGTGTGGAGATTTTTTCCAAAAAAGCATCGTAACTCATTGATTTAAGAAAATTCACAATTTAGTCTCATTGTAAATTATTGTTTTTATTGATCAAGTGTTGGTCGAATATTTACGTAATATGATAACTAACTAATTGATTATAATAAAGAGTTTTGCCGCATTGCTGAGCGAGTTGCGGGTGTAATGAACTTCGAATTTCTTTATTGTAATGTTGACTGAATGGTGGGTTATTTCATGCGTGGGTGATGGTCAGGTCATTTACTGGCTATGAAATTCTGGAGTGTTAGGCGCCTTAGATCTGGCCGAAGGGTGAAGCATTGGTTTGAGGTTTCTCAGTGGATACGTCTTGCGTAAGAAGCAGTGCGTACGGATCTGTACGCACTGCGCTGTGGGCAGACAGGTCCTGCGTCCTCCTCTATCCTATTGCTTTACTTGCTCAACATTAAACACACTGAGTCGCTGTTATATGTATAAGATGGGCGCGGAAAACTCCTTTGCCTGCGTAACCCAGGTTGTTTTAAGTACCGTACTATTTATTTGTGTAAAAATAAAAAATCACCACTCTTGAGCATTAACAATTAGTGCGGCAAGCCCATTTTTATCGTTAGTAATTCTTTCCCATTTGTCATTATCATCTAATAAAATAGTCATACTATCTCCATTAGATGTTCCAATCTTTGCCAAATATTCGACTTTGAATTTTGTATCACCAGTACCCTTCAATATGGCACAACCAGTATCTTCACTAACGTAACATGAGTCTATAAAAGTAAAGGTTTTTTTGTTGTCCGCAAATGCGTTTGCTGCTGAGAACAAAGTAAGAGTTGTGATGATAAAAAGTAAATTTCTCATTTTAATTTCTCCACCTACGCCCTATAAAAAGTAAAATTGCTAGATATGGGCGATAGAACATCTAACAGTTATATATGCCGCTTATAGTAGCCAGCTTAAGGCTTTGTTTAGATCGTGATTTGTGATGCTATTATGCCCACACTATTTATCCGTTTTGTAGTTAAAGTATACACAAAAATATATTTTATAGCAAACTTATGCCATCAAAACAGCGATTTAGAGTATCTCTCATGGCCAGCTTCTATAGTAGCAGTCATTCGCTGCCAGCCATGGAGAACGAACGCGAGGGCTGGTAGTCCCCAGAAGGCGTAGGGCCGTTGTTTTGTCGGAATCGCTAAATGTCAACCAACCTGTCGCATTTTTTAGTTAAGTTTGTTGTAACTACTCAGCGTAAATAAATAAAAAAGTTCTTGACAAGGTTTTAGCTCGAAT
>CAYWLM010000121.1:0-3530 GCA_964459125.1 uncultured Methylomonas sp.
AGTAAAGTCCCATCCATATCTAGTAAAACTGTATTAATTTTATTCCAATCCAGCATAACAACGGCTATAGTAATATTAAATAAATAAAAGTTACCATACCAAAAATGTCAGAAAAACCGAAGATACTTAACAGAAAAATCGTGGCTCAATCCAGATTGTTTAGAGTGGAATCTATGAGTTTAGAATTTAGTAATGGTGCGACAAGAGAATATGAACGTTTGATGCGAGGTAGCGGTAGTAACGGTGCAGTACTTATCGTTCCTATGCTTGATAAGCAAACAGTATTATTGATTCGCGAGTATTCTGCTGGTGTTGAACGTTATGAGTTAGGACTGGCGAAGGGGAAAATTGACGATGGTGAAAGCGTCTTACAAGCAGCAAATCGTGAATTAAAGGAAGAGGTGGGATATGGAGCACATAAAATAAAACGAATCAGCTCCTTTTCTATTGCACCTAGTTATATGGAACATATGACTGAAATTATTCTTGCCCAGGATTTATATCCAGAGAAATTGCCCGGTGATGAGCCGGAAGAATTAGAAGTAGTGCCCTGGAAACTGGATAATTTAACGGAATTAGTGAACAGTGGGCAATGTACCGAAGCACGAAGTATTGCTGCCTTATATATAGTTAGAGATTATTTATTGATAGATTGAAGTTTCAAAAACTATTAACCACAAAAAAATCCTTTCATTTCCTGCGTGTTTCGCTAGTCAGGCAATTAGTGCTTTACCCCATGACTATTGATGACTTTAAACAAGGTTAGCCATAGTATATACAGGTCTCTGGTAAAAGACTGCTTATGCATATACTCTGCATCCAGTTTCACTTTTTCAGCAATAGCTAATTCATCTCGGCCATTAATTTGTGCCCAGCCAGTTAAACCAGGAATTAATTGGTGAATACCTTGTTCGGTACGTAATGTTATTAAGTCATGCTGATTAAATAAGGCTGGCCGTGGACCAACAAAACTCATCTCGCCTTTTACAATATTCCATAATTGCGGTAATTCATCCAGGCTAGTTTTGCGTAGAAAGCTGCCTATGGGTGTTAATGCGCTCTGTGGGTTAGTTAATAAATGTGTAGCAACCTCAGGAGTATCAATTTTCATACTTCTAAATTTAGGCATTTTAAACAATTCATTGTTTAAACCTACCCGATACGACCAGTATAAAACAGGTCCTGTAGAGGTAATTTTGACTAATAGTGCGATGATAAGAATTGGGATAATAGTGATTAGGAAAATACTAATCGCTAAACTGAAGTCAAAAATTCTTTTCATGGATGCATTTAGGAAATGTTTACTGAGTAATGACTGTGGAGCGGATTTTGGTTCGTTGCCATCACTAACTGAATATGTGCAGTGTAATAAAAATTCTAGTCTTTTCTTAATGCGATAAAGTACGCAATAAATTCGCATAATCTTCATCAACTTTATAATCGCTAGTACGTAATGCCTTAATTCGTTTACAGGCATTAATGACCGTAGTATGGTCACGACCACTAAAAGCATCGCCAATTTCTGGTAAGCTATGGCTGGTCAATTCTCTTGCTAATGACATGGCGATTTGGCGAGGACGTGTAACTGATTGTTTGCGGCTTTTGGATAATAAATCGGCTATTCTGATTTTGAAGTAATCAGCAACTGTTTTTTGAATATTGTCTATGCTTACCAGTTTATCCTGCAGGGATATTAAATCGTGTAGTGCTTCTTTAGCAAAATCAATGGTAATATCCGCTCCAGTAAATTGAGCATTGGCCAGAACACGACGTAATGCACCCTCCAGGTCTCGCACATTAGATGGAATACGTTTACCAATAAAAAAAGCAACCTCATGATCGAGTTCAACATTATTTTGCTGGGCTTTATTCATTAAAATTGCTGCTCTTGTTTCCAGATCAGGTGGCTCGACCGCGACTGGTAAGCCCCAACCAAAGCGTGATTTTAAACGGTCCTCCAGGCCTTCAATTTCCTTAGGGTATTTATCACAGGTTAAAACAACCTGATTTTTCTTTTCTAACAGTGTGTTAAAGGTATGAAAAAACTCTTCCTGTGAGCGTTCTTTCCCTGCAAAAAACTGGATATCATCAACAAATAAAGCATCAACATTACGATAATAGTCTTTAAACGCATTAATACTGTTTTGCTGGAAAGCCTTAACCATATCCTGAACAAATTTTTCAGAATGTAAATAAACAACATTAGCATTTGGGTTTTTTGTCAGAATTGCGTTACCGATGGCATGCATTAAATGTGTCTTGCCTAAACCTGAAGCACCATAGATCAGTAAGGGATTATACGCTTTGCCTATATTTTCAGAAACTTGTATTGAAGCAGCTTTTGCCAGTTGATTAGATTTACCTTCAACAAAATTCTCAAAGGTAAAAGCGGTATTGATAAAAGTCGGTGTCTTTTTCTTTTTTTGAGGTTCACTAGAAGGGCCGGTAGTGCGCGTGCTTCGATTTGGTATGATTGCAGGTTTAACATTTTTTGAGCCGATCACCATTTTTACAGTATATTGACCATTGGAAAATTCATAGATGGCATCTTCAATTTTACCTAAAAAATGTTCTTTTACATGCGCAATAATAAACTGGTTGGGAGCCAGAAGTTTAATAACATCATTTTCTTCTTGCGCTTGTAATGGTCGAATCCAGGTGTTTAAATCATTATTAGAGATTTCATTTTCAAGACGGGACAGACAGGAATTCCAAATAGAGCTCATTAAACGATTCGTATGATTAGTAAACAGCAGATAAGTTAGCTTAATGCTAAATAGCTGTAAAAATAAGAAAAAACAGGATCTGAAGTACACTTCAGTTGTGCTGAATCATAGCATAAAAGCGCAACCCCCTCCTTTTAATATTAATACCAAAATGAATACACAAACTATATTAATTACTGGCTGCTCGACAGGCATAGGTTATCGAACGGCTGTATTATTAAAACAACGCGGTTATCGCGTTGTCGCTTCTGCCAGAAAAGTTGAAGATGTTGCGCGCCTGCGTGATGAAGGTTTTGAAACCGTACAACTGGATTTAGCAGATAGCGACAGTATTCAGCAAGCTGTAAAACAAGTCACTGAAATGACCGGAGGAAAAATTGATGGCTTATTTAATAATGGCGCTTTTGGACAACCGGGCGCTGTGGAAGATTTAAGCCGTGATGTTTTACGCGAGCAATTTGAAACTAATTTTTTTGGCACCCACGAATTAACCAATCTGATAATTCCATTAATGCGTCAGCAAGGAAAAGGGCGAATTATTTATAATAGTTCTGTCCTGGGTTTTATTGCGATGACTTATAGAGGTGCTTATAACGCTAGTAAATTTGCTCTGGAAGGGCTTGTTGATACGCTGCGTCTGGAATTATACGGGACTAATATCCATCTTTCACTGATAGAGCCAGGGCCTATTAGCAGTGATTTCCGGAAAAATGCATTTGCTTTATATAAAAAAAATATCGACCCCGTTAATAGCCCGCACAAAGAAACCTACCAGACTATGGAAATCCGTCTGCAAAAAAAAGG
>CAYWLM010000121.1:3630-7212 GCA_964459125.1 uncultured Methylomonas sp.
ACTAACTTCAATGCCTGCATATTAGTAGCCAGCTGAAATGAGACGGCTAAGCCAGGATTCGTTGGGTTAAAGCGTACTCCACGCTTAGTTAATTCACGATCAATAAGTTGTCTAATATCCTCGGTGATATCAAAACCTGGAGGTTGCCATTTGCCACTAGGGTCGTTCAAGCTGGTTATTGATTCTGACCAGATATAAGCGGTATAGCGGCTAATATCAGCGTGAACTCCCACTTCGGTTTTGATCCGAATATCTTTGGCATAGTAAGCACAGCCTGTTAGCAGGATCAATAATGTTATTAATAGATGTCGCATACTGTTTACTCTTTGTGCATATCTTTATCCAGCCATGCCATAAATATCTCATAACCTAATGCTAGTGTGATAGCACCAACAAATAACCCCAGGATACCAAACCACATCATGCCGCCAATGGCACCAAGCAGGATAACCAGTGTTGGAGTATCCATTCCGCGTCCAAGAAGAAGGGGTTTTAAAAAGCTATCGCTCATACTGACAAGAAGGCTCCATACAGTAAATATTACAGCGGGAGTTGTATCAGCAACAGAGAAAACATAAAAAATTGCAGGAACAAGGACTAAAAGCGGCGGTAATTGTGCCACTGCAAGAATAAGAATTAGGATTGTCCAAAGTCCCCATCCCGGTACATGCATAAAATACATCCCCATACCACCTAAAACAGCCTGAATAACCGCTACTCCAAGTACCCCTTGAGCAACGCTACGAATAGTTGCCGTTGCCAGATTGATAAATTGTAAACCTTGGTCTTTATCTGTCAGGCGAGAGGCAATTTTTACAGCTATCTCATAAGCTCTCTGGGTGTTGGCTAAAAATATGCCAGAGATGATAATTGATAATATAAACTGAAGAATACTGCCACCTACTCCCGCAATAGAAGAAAAAAAAGTTTTGCCTAGATTCTTAATGGCCGGGATATTTTGTTTAAGCATGGCTTCAAGATTAGTAGAAGCCTGGGTCCATGCCGCGTAAACAGTATCACCAATCAAAGGCCATTGACTAACTTTTAGGGCGGGTGGCGGGATCTTCAAGGTACCTGCAGAAAACTCCTTTGCCAGATGAGCAGATGTTTCCACCAGTGAGCCTGAAACCAGAATTGAAGGACCAATTAATAGACTTAATGCCAATAGTGTATACAGTGTTGCAGCTAACTTAAAACGGTCACTGAGAGCGAGGCTTAGCTTGTTATACAGTGGGAAAATGGCAACAGCAATAATGATGCCCCATACGACAATAATTATAAAAGGCTTTATAATCCCGAAGCACAGCGCAATAATTAAAAAAGTCAGAGCCAGTCGAATGCTGACTTCAATCACTCTATTAGTAAATATTTTCTCATTTGGTTGTGTATCGGAAATCATGTGCTTACCTCAAATATTATTTGTGACAGAAACCACGTTAATAATTAAAAAAATCTTACAATGATACTGTTGTGTAGAGAATACTGCTGTTAGCTATTCGAGCATGAAGCAGAATAGTGATATAAAACATCCTTTAACATCCTGGAGCTTATAAAAGAGTAAGCTGAACTGGGCTCTACAAGAGTTTAATTTATCAAGGCATATTATAGATACCACGCGTGGTCACGACAGCGCCTTACATTCAAGCAGAATCAGCGCTCTATACAATCGCATCCGTAACCGCACGAAGTATAGTTTACCTCTCATAAACAATAAAGCTGTAACTAAAATCGACGCTTTTATCATCACTAATATCTTTGCGAGTAACTTCCTGCCATTGTTGTAGGTCAATTTCTGGAAACCAGGTATCTCCATCGAATGCCTGTTGAATTTCGGTAATATAAAGCCTATCAGCTTGAGCCAGTGTTGCTGCATATAATGTTGCACCTCCGATCACAAATACTTCGTCAGCCTGTGCACAGCTTTGTAATGCACTATCAAGATTATTAAAAACCAGACAGGATTGTTGCTCATAGTGAGGATTGCGGCTGATAATAATATTTTGCCGACCGGGCAATGGGCGACCTATGGACTCAAAAGTTTTTCGCCCCATGATAATAGGGTGTCCCATAGTAATTTGTTTGAATTTTTTAAGATCTGCGGATAAGTGCCAGGGCATTTTATTATTTAGACCAATCGTATGATTCGTTGCCATGGCAACAATAAGCGAAAGTTTCATTTTTTGAGAGTCTTTAACAGGTTTATGATAGCTGAAATACTACATGATTTTTGCAATGGTCAGAGAAAAAAAGAGATAATACAGCTACATTTTTTACTTTAGAGACTTTTTATGAGTACCGAACAATCTTTATTACAACGTAGTGATTCCAAGTGTGAGCTATGTGCAGCAGAACAAGACCTGAGCGTTTATAACTTACCACCTGAAAATGAAGACAGTGCAGAAAAATCGGTCTTGCTTTGTGCTACATGCCTTAGCCAGATTAGCAATCTAGAAACAATGGATACAAATCATTGGCGTTGTCTGAATGATAGCATGTGGAATCCTGAACCTGCCGTTCAGGTTATGGCATGGCGACTTTTGAAACACTTATCAACTGAATCCTGGGCCCAGGACTTACTGGATATGTTGTACCTAGAACCGGAAATACAAAGCTGGGCGGAAGCAGATAGTTTAGGCGCGAGTGATGCAGATGATACTGCTCCGACGCTGGATAATAATGGCACAAAACTCGCAGCGGGCGATACGGTTACATTGATTAAAGACCTGGATGTTAAAGGCGCAGGATTTACAGCCAAGCGTGGTACTGTGGTAAAAAATATCTCATTAACAGATAATCCTAAACATATCGAAGGACGCGTAAATGGCGTACGCATTGTCCTGGTTGCGGATTACCTGAAAAAGGCAAATTAGTGGTTTCTAGTCCTATGCTTTCAGTGGAAATTTCTGCACGTACGCTTTGCGTTCTGTGACGCAATTGTTTGCTATCATGTCGATATATTGCAAGAAGCTATGCCAGATTGAATCGATTATTTTTATTTAAACAATTCATCCAGCGTCAATTCATAGCTGGAAGAAAAAGTCTCTAAAAAATAATTAACTTCGGGCAGATTAGTAATCGCTTTTAATCTGCTCTCAATCTCTTTTTCTGCGATAGAAAACTCTTGATTGCCAGCAGCGAGTTCCATTTTGCATTTTAAATAGGCGGAGATGGTGTCCGCTGCTTTAATAATGACTTTATGCTCATTAGGCAATGCCTCTGCAAGCATATAAGGCCAGTAGTCCTCTTTCAACCCTTCGGGTAGCAAGTTTAATAGCTCATGCTCCGCCTGCTTCTCAATGGATTTATACGCCTTAGTGATTTCAGGCGAATGATATTTAATCGGTGAAGGCATATCACCGGTTAAAACCTCGCTGCAATCATGGTACAAGGCAGCAACAGCAATAGCATTTACATCCAGTTCGCCAGCAAAATAGCGGTTTTTAATTAAGGCTAAAGCATGGGCAATAACAGAAACTTCCCAGCTATGTTCCATGACATTTTCAGCCACGGCATTTCGTTTTAATCCCCAGCGTTGTAACCAGCGAATTTTACTGATGTAGGCGAAAAAGTGGCTTTTCATTA
>CAYWLM010000122.1:0-1682 GCA_964459125.1 uncultured Methylomonas sp.
TGAAGAAAAATCTCAGGGAAATTTTGTGCCTCCCTAGAATTTATAGCGGATACAAGCATTGGCTAAGAATTTAAATAAATCTCTACTGTTGTACAAACCAGCAGAGATTTTAATGCTTTAACAAAGCCAGTGACGTCATTTTAGCCACCCTAGCCCCTGCATTTTTCTCTCTGCTGCTTCTGCAGTAAGCCTACTCCACATTGTTAACAAACATTTAAGTCAAAATCACTGCTCTGTTCTAAACTACTCATATTCAGCTTACAGGTTATAATCATACCTAATGCTACAAATATTATTATTCATCATTAGCACCAGCCATATCAGTCCATCAAAATGCAGCTTGAAGACAATACACTCTATTATATATATGATCCCATGTGCAGCTGGTGCTATGCTTTTGAGCAATCCTTAAGCCTAATACAAAAACAATTACCTGCTGAACTACACTTTAAAGCCATTCTCGGTGGTCTGGCAGCTGATAGTAATATACCCATGCCACTTGATACACAGGCGATGATTCAACAGGCCTGGCAGCAAATAGAATACACCGTTCCTAAGGTCCGATTTAATTTTGATTTCTGGTCAAAAAACACCGCTTACCGATCCACTTATCCTGCCTGTCGAGCGATTCTTGCAGCGACGCAGCAATCTTCCGAATTTGCCAAACCGATGCGTCAGGCAATTCAACGCGCCTATTATCAGGAAGCCAGAAACCCTTCACTCAATGAGATTCTTATAGCTTGTGCATCACAGTTAGCTTTGAACATCAGTCAATTTAGCCAGGATTTACTCAGTCTGGATATAGACATAAAACTCACTGAACATAGACACTTTTCGCAACTATTAGGCGTCAGTTCTTATCCTTCATTACGTTTGGTTTTGAATACTGAAATTTACACTATCCCGATTGACTACATAGACATAACTGCTACTCTAGAGCAAATCAACAATTTACTAAATAGCCAGCATAAAACTATTATTGAATCTCCCTGTATCCGCGAATGCAGCTTAAATAATGAAGGAATTTGTTCAGGCTGTTTTCGCTTAATGAATGAAATAACTCAGTGGGCATACTGTAACGAATATGAAAAACAAGCTATTTTAAATCGTGCGCAAAGACGCAAAATTCTCCTGACTAAAAAACCTATTTAACTACCGACTACGACGATGACTACAACACTCACTTGTGTAGAAATACCTGCTACTGCTACCCCCACTTACTCCATCATCTGGTTACACGGCCTAGGTGCAGATGGGCATGACTTCGAAAGCATTGTCCCTGAACTGCGCATCGATAAACTAGAAAATATTAATTTTATTTTTCCGAATGCTCCCGTTCAGGCTGTCACTATTAATGGCGGCATGAAAATGCGTTCATGGTATGACATTCTTGAAGCCTCCTTAGACCGTGAAGTAGCGGTAGATGATATTTATCAATCTTCAGCATTGCTAACTCACATCATTCAAGGCGAAATTGATAAGGGCATTAACCCTGAAAATATCTTGCTAGCAGGCTTTTCTCAAGGCGGTGTCATCGCCTTACACACAGGCCTGCGCTTTCCGCAAAAACTGGCAGGTATTATGGCTTTATCGACCTACCTGCCGACCACTGAGCAACTTATAACAGAACGCTCTCCGAGCAATAATGAAACACCCATTTTTATGGCACATGGCACGATGGA
>CAYWLM010000122.1:1782-7044 GCA_964459125.1 uncultured Methylomonas sp.
AACGCTCTCCGAGCAATAATGAAACACCCATTTTTATGGCACATGGCACGATGGATCCAGTGGTATACCCACAAATAGCCAAAGAGTCTTTTAAGCGCTTGAAGTCTATGGACTATCCAATCAGCTGGCATGAATATCCGATGCAACATGCGTTATGCCTGGAAGAAATTATCGATATTTCACATTTCATTAATCGGGTTTTTTAATGCTGTTCTCGCTTCCACTCATCAAGTGGCAATGCCTGCTTGGGACATGCATTAAAATTCATCTCAGGAGCGCAGGCAACCAGTCTGGCGAACGCAGACGAGACGAGCCTTCCGTGTCCCCAATAAATAATTTGTCAAAGTTATTGGATGCAGATTCTTTGGACACTTTACGCTATGCAATAAAGAGGACACTTCATATATGTCATTTTTCAAAGATCTTACCCTACGTCGTTTTTTTCCTATCGCCCTATTCTCTTTTGCAATTATTGCTGTTGCCATTGTTAAGTTGCAACCCAGGATGGTTCATGAACCTGGCGCAGGCCTAATAACTCCGGTTAATATTATTGAGGTCAGAGCTTATAAGGTCAGACCTGCGATCATTGGTTTCGGTACTGTTGAACCGGATATCCTGCTGGAATCCAAGGCAGAAGTATCAGGAAAAATAAGCTATATACATCCACAATTGCGCAATGGTTCTATGCTGATGCAAGACACTGTGATCATGCGTATCGAAACAGAGGATTACCAATCAGCCCTGCAACAGGCACAGGCAACAATCGCCAGTGATCAGGCAAAACTTAGAGAGATTGAACTACAGAAAAGCAATCTGCTAGCTGATCTTACTCTGGTCCAGAAAAAACTAAACCTGGCTAAAGTAGAATTATCGCGTATGCAGTCTTTATTAAAAAAACAATCTATTTCCAAATCCAGCTACGATAATCAGCAAGTTAATGTTTTGCAATTACAACAGGAAGTACAAAAATTTAATAATCAACTAAAAACCTTACCTGAACAATTAGTCAGTGCACAAGCAAATTTAGCTAACTCGGAAGCCTTAGTCAGCACTCATCAACGCAATCTTGACCGCACCATCATCAAACTCCCTTTTAATGCACGTATTTCAGAACGGGCGGTAGATGAAAATCAATATATCAATAAAGGCGCATTACTCTATACTGCGCAAACCACCGATAAAATCCTGATTAACGCCCAATTTGCTGTGCAACATTTCAGAATACTGGCTAACGATTTTCAGGGGCAAACATCTTTAATTAAAGAAGCTTTTACATCCGGTTTTTCACCAGAGATCTTCAATCAATTAGGTCTCGGTGCAAAAGTACGTCTTGCCAGCAAGGACTCCCCTTATTGGCCGGCGAATATTGAACGCATTAGTAGTCAACTCGATCCAGAAACACGCACACTGGGTATTATAGTCAGCGTAGATAATCCCTATCAACATATAATCCCAGGCATCAAACCTCCGTTAATGCAAGGCATGTTTACAGAAGTCTTACTACAAGCGAAAGCCAAAACTTTCTTTGTCATTCCTCGCGATGCATTGCATGAAAATGAAATTTACATAGTCAATCAGCAAAATCAATTGCAACGTCGCGCCATTGAAAACATTCGGGTACAAGATAAAATGGTGTTATTAACGAGTGGCTTGCAAGCAGGCGAAAGCCTGATTGTGTCAGATGTTTTTCCTGCTATTCCAGGAATGCAAGTTAAAACAAGCATAAACACAGTTTTACAAGAATCAATTGCCAACTGGGTAAAGGAGCAATAGCATGATTCGTTACTTTATCCTTCACCCGACAGCAGCCAATTTATTAATGGGTCTGCTGATTATTCTTGGTTTATTCACTCTCCCCACACTTAAACGCGAAACCTTTCCGGAAATAAAAAATTACGAAATTGAAGTTAAAGTTCTTTACCCCGGAGCAACGCCTCGAGAAATAGAACAAAAAATATGTAAACCAATAGAGGATGCTATCGATGGCACTAGCTTTATTGATGAGCTTCGCTGTGAAGCGCGTCAATCTATGGGAATAGCCACCATTAAAATGCAGGAAAGTGGCGATTTTGTACAATTTAATAATGATATTAGAAGTGCAATCGATGAGGTGGAAAACTTCCCTGATGACAGTGAAGAGCCCATTATCAAAGAGTTAGGCCGCACACAAGATGTGGTCACCATTGCCCTGAGTGCCAATATCCCTAAAATCGAATTAAAAGATCTGGCAGAAAATATCAAGGAACGTATGTTAAGAGTGCCGGGGATTCCATTAATTAGTATCGAAGGTTTTTCAAAACGTCAATTTCAAATACAACTTGCACAAGATAAATTACGCCTTTACGGGATAAGCCTACAATCAGTAGCCGCTATTATCGCACAGCAAAATCTGGATTTACCTACAGGTGAAATTCAAACCGCTAAGCGTGACTATCAAATTCGCTTCAATGATGAGCGTCACTCAGTTGAAGAGTTAAAAGAACTCGTTATTATCAAGGGCGGGCATGGCAATGAAGTACGTCTGGGAGATATTGCCACGATTATTGATAGCTTTGAAAAAGCTGAAGATAAAGCGACATATAATAATAAGCCTACGGCTTTTTTAAAAATACGTAAAAACTCTCAAGATGATAGTTTACGTGTCCTGGAAACAGTGAATCAATTTATTGCTGATGAACAACAACGACTTCCTGAACAAGTCCAGTTTAATCTGACACAGGATTTTACCAGTATCGTAACTGACCGAATCTCCTTACTTGTTACCAATGCCTGGCAAGGTTTACTACTGGTATTCGGGGTAATGTGGCTGTTTTTTGGCACACGCTATGCTTTTTGGGTAGTCATGGGGCTCCCCGTGTCTTTCTTAGCCAGTGCTTTTATCTTGGCCCACTGGGGCATTAGCATTAATATGCTATCTATGGTTGCCCTGCTCCTTGCCCTGGGTATTCTAATGGATGATGCTATTGTCATTAGCGAGAGCATAGGTAAGCATATGACATTAGGCAAAACACCGACTCAAGCCGCTATTGATGGCACCATGGCAGTAAAAAACGGCGTTATCTCCTCTTATATCACCACACTGTGTATTTTTACCGGCCTATTATTCCTGCATGGCAATATAGGCCAATTACTGTTTTCCATTCCTGCGGTATTAATTTCAGTCATTACTATTTCCCTGGTTGAAGCCTTCTTAATATTACCGCATCATTTACAACACTCATTACAAAATAGTAGCGATCAACCCATATCAAAGCTTCGTCAACAATTTACCTTGTCCTTTGAAAAACTTCATCTCAAAGTTAATGCATGGGTAAAAAAACTGATTATCTACCGCTATTTATTTATGGGCACAGTCGTCGGTGTTTTTATCTTGTCTGTCAGTTTATTAGTCTCAGGGATCGTTAAATTTTCTGCCTTTCCCAATGTCGAAGGTGATTTATTACAAGCACGAGTACTCATGCCAGTGGGTAGTTCACTGGCGCAAACGCAACAAACCATAAACCAAATCACCAACAGTATTCAAACGGTTAATAAAAACTACCAGCAAAATTATCACACATCCTTGATAAAAGGTATGACCGTACATTATGGTAAAAATGCCGATGCCTTTGAAAGCGGAGCGCATTTAGCGACAGTCAGCGTAGATTTACTCACTGCTGAGCAACGCGAGCAGTCTGTTATTCAAATTGCCGAACAATGGCGCAAAAATCTTGGAGCAATACCTGAAGCTTTAAATATTGCGCTTAAAGAACCCATTATTAGCCCTGCAGGACGGGCTATTTACATACGTTTACAGAGTGATGATCTAAGCAGCCTTGCGCAAGCCTCGCATCAGTTACAGAACTGGATAGCCGGTTACCCGGGGGTTAGCAATCTGATGGATGATTTGCGTCCGGGAAAGCCTGAATTTACGTTAAAGTTAAAACCCGGTGCCTTTGCACTGGGTCTAACTGCACAGGAAATAGCAGCCCAATTACGTGCTGCTTATCAAGGTATCGAAGTACTGGAGACCTCGATCGACCTGGAAACCTATGAAGTCATTGTAAAACTGGATGATGCTTCTAAAGATGAACTAACTGACTTTGATTATTTCCCTATTATTCACCCTGTAACGGGGAAAATCATTCCACTGGTTAATGTTGCCGAAATTATGTCAACTCGTGATTATTCACGTATCCAGCGTATTAATGCGCAACGCACTGTAACTATTTATGGCGATATTGATGCAACAGTGAATAATACCCAAGCGATTTTCCAGGATTTACAAAAGACATTTTTAGCTGAATTTAAACAACAATATCCTGATATCAGCATTCATTTCGAAGGAGAAATTAAAGAAGGCCCGCTCACTCGAAACTCCATGCGTAATAGCATGATACTGGGATTAATCGGTATTTTTGCCCTATTAAGCCTGCAGTTTCGTTCTTATGCAGAACCCATTTTAGTGATGGCCAATATTCCCCTTGCTTTTATCGGCGTTATTTTCGGACATTTACTGATGGGGCTAGATATCACCATGCCCTCTCTGCTCGGGTTTGTTTCTTTAGCCGGTATTGTGGTCAATGACTCTATACTATTAGTTGAGTTCGTTAAACAACATATCAGCGAAGGCATGAGTCCTCATCAAGCAGCAGCAAAAGCGAGTAGTGAGCGATTTAGAGCTGTGATACTAACCTCCTTAACCACCATAGTTGGTTTAACGCCATTATTATTTGAACAAAGCCCACAGGCTCAGATTTTAATTCCACTGGCAACCAGTATTGTGTTTGGCATACTCAGTTCTACTCTGTTGGTGCTTTTTGTGGTGCCGTGTTTATATACAATTCTGGAAGACTTGGGAGTAGTGCAGATAAATAACAACAAAAAGCCCCTTACCTTATTGCCCTAGCCCACAGTATCAGCTCAATATGTTAACAAATCACAACAAGTTAACCTATTGAAAATAATCAATATACTTGACAATAAAGCGCTGAAAAAAGTAAGATTAAATTTCAATAAAAAAAACAATAAGGGTGCACGATGAACTTAAAAATAAAAAAAACAATTATAGCCAGTAGCTTAATACTCGCAGTTGGGTCAGTTTCCGCAGAGCCAGTGATTGATATCTGTCCCAATGCAGGCAGCAAGACTATCATACATAATGTGGTAAAAAGCTTGTTAAGTGCGGTCCAGGCCGAGGATAATGGCGGCTTTGGTTTTAACATGTGGGGAAATGTAGTGAACCGTGACGGCAAGGTTTGTGCAGTCGTTTTTACCGGTGAT
>CAYWLM010000123.1:0-6951 GCA_964459125.1 uncultured Methylomonas sp.
GCTATTAAAGCTGTTCAATCACGTCATCCCTTTACGCTAGATGCCTGGGTTTTATTGCCTGATCATTTGCATTGTATCTGGACACTACCTCCAGAGGATGCTGATTATTCTAGGCGTTGGAGTATTATAAAAAGGAAGGTTTCCCTGGTCTGTGCCGAACATTACCATCGTAATGACTGGATGACGCCATCAAAAATCAAACATCGTGAGTCTACCTTGTGGCAGCGACGTTATTGGGAGCATTGTATTACAACAGATGCGGATTATCTGCGTCACATGGATTATATTGCTATTAACCCTGTTAAGCATGGTCTGGTGGCGTGTGTTAAGGATTGGCCTTATTCGACCTTTCATCGTGATGTTGCTCAGGGTGTTTATCCATTGGATTGGGCAGGATCGGAGAATGATATTGTATTCGACGTAGATTTGCTGGGAGAGCCTGTTTAATGTAGGGTGGGCAATGCTTTTCTGCCCACCTTGTTAATGCAATAAGCGGTGGGCAAAAAAGCGCTGCCCACCCTACGTTTTATCCTGACTGCCAAAGGTCTTATTTATTTTCGGTTAATATAATCTGTTTATCTATCAGCTGCTGTATTGCTGCTATTGCTGAGTTTTGCAATGATTCTGCTGGATTCTCGGGCAGAATTTGAGATACACAGTCAGCAATGCTTATGGGCTGCTGCTCTTGTAGTGTATGTAATAAAAAATAACTCATCCGGGAAAGTTCGATAAAATTTACCTGATCTTCACTATTCCGGTAAACCACCAGATAGCAGGCTTGTTGCGGTGGCTGTAATGGCAGATAGTCCGGGGAGATCTTGTGTACCGGAAATTGGTAGGCTAATATCCAGGCTAAGGGAGACAGGTTGAGTGTTTGTTGTAAGTTGCTTATCGGCTGTATTTTTGTATCTGCAAGCTCAGCCTGAGCTATTGATAGTGCCATTTCCACCCATTCATAATGCGCCAATTCCAGCATAAATGGGTAATCATCTGCGCCAGCGATTCTTTCCTGTTGCAGATAAATAATAAATTCTTCAGGAATTTCTGCAAAATAAGGTGTTGTGCTTGAGTGATTGGCAAAAAAATCCTGGGCTAGTTGCTGCCATTGTGCGTCGCGCAATATTCTGCGTAATACCGGGAAGTTGCTGGATAAGAAACTTTCTACATTATTAAAGCATAGTTCGCGATACATTTGCATGCGTTCAGGCTTTATATCTTCCGGGCAAGGCACGGTGGCGGGGCTACGGATATAAGCTGTAAATTCCGCCTGTCTGGCTTTAAAATCGACTTTATGCTGAGAGTTGTTCATTTTGCGTGCGCCATGTGTTTTGTATCGATTTAATAATGCCTACTTCACGTTCAAGTTCAGCCACAGCGGGGATATTGAAGTCTCTTTCTAATAGTGTCGGAAAAACGCCAAAGATTTCGTAGGCTTTGCTTAGTAATTGCCATACCGGGTCGATCACTGCGGCACCGTGGGTATCAACCAGAAAATCTTCTGCTTCCACATAGTGCCCTGCTATATGCGCATAACTGATGCGTTGCGCAGGAATAGCCTGTAAAAACTGTTCGGCATCATAGTCATGGTTAATGCTATTCACATAGGTATTGTTGATGTCTAAAAGTACATCACAATCTGCTTCTGCAACCACCGCATTGAAAAATTCAATTTCAGTCATTTCCTGTCCGGGAGCGGCATAGTAGGAGGCATTTTCAATAGCTATTTTCTGTTCCAGAATATCCTGTACTCGCCGTATGCGCTTTGCAACATGATGTACGGCTTCTGCTGTGAAAGGAATGGGCATTAGATCGTAGAGATGTCCCTCGTGACTGCAGTAGCTGAGGTGTTCGCTATAAAATTTGATCTTATGTTCGCGCATAAAATCTTTTAAGTTGTTTACAAATTCTTCGTCGAGTGGGTCTGTGCTGCCTATAGATAGCGATAGGCCGTGGCAGATGAATGGATAGCGCTCAGTCATGGCCTTAAACTGCTTGCCGAGCTTGCCGCCCAGGGGCATCCAGTTTTCTGGTGCAATTTCATAAAAACTGACGTTTTTCAGTGGCGCAGCCAGTGCCTGTTCTATAAAGGAACGGCGTAAACCAAGGCCGGCGTCATGTACCAGATTTTGTGTATGTTGCATGATTTCCCCCGGTTGTTTTGTTGGCAAAGCCGTTTTTGGAGCGGGACTATATATAAACCTTATTCAAATATGGCTGTAGGGCGCGGCTTTAGCCCGCTTTGATACGTTTTTTTGGATATTGGCGGGCTAAAGCCGCGCCCTACATAATTGGTTAAAATTATAGCCTTTCCAGTTTTAAAAAGGCAGGCTTATTTGTTGCTATATTTATGTGTTAAAATGCCGGGTTAAATATTTTAACCGTGACAATCATTTTTCTTATAGCTAATGCAAAGTCAATTTAATACAGATAATTTAAGAATTCGAGCCACCAAAGAGGTTATGGCACCGGTGCAGACTCATGAAGAGTTACCGATAACCGAGATGGCTGCTAAAACAACGTCTGAGGCTCGCGCAGCAGTACATAATATTTTAACTGCTCAGGATGATCGTCTGGTTGTTGTTGTAGGCCCATGCTCTATACATGATACCAGGGCAGCTGTTGAATATGCTCAGCAGCTAAAAGTGCTTAAAGACGAGTTAAAGCAAGACCTGCATATCATTATGCGCGTTTACTTTGAAAAGCCGCGTACAACTGTAGGCTGGAAAGGCTTGATTAATGACCCTGATATTGATGATAGCTTTAATATTAATAAAGGCCTGCGTGTTGCGCGCAAGTTATTACTGGATCTGAATACTCTGGGTGTGCCAGCGGCAACCGAATATCTGGACCTGATTACCCCGCAATATATTTCCGATTTGATAGCCTGGGGAGCAATTGGCGCAAGAACTACCGAGAGTCAGTGTCATAGAGAGCTGGCTTCTGGCTTATCTTGTCCTGTCGGCTTTAAAAATGCAACTGACGGAACCATTGCGATTGCCAATGATGCTATCAAGGCAGCAATGCAACCGCATCATTTCTTATCAGTGACTAGCGCCGGGCATTCTGCAATTTTTTCGACCACCGGAAATGAAGATGTACATATCATTTTACGTGGTGGTAATGACGGGCCTAATTATGATGCTGTGAGCGTTGATAAAGTTGCCATTAGCATGCAAAAGGCTGGTTTAAAAGCGAATATCATGATCGATTTAAGTCATGCAAATAGTTTAAAGCAATGCCAGCGTCAGTTATTGGTTGCCGAAGATGTGGCTGAGCAAATAGCGGGTGGTGACCAGCGTATTATGGGGGTCATGATTGAGAGTCATTTAAAATCCGGGCGACAGGATGTCGTGCCGGGGCAGCCACTGGTTTATGGGCAAAGTATTACTGATGGATGTATAAGCTGGGCTGATACAGAGATTTTGCTAAAGGATTTAGCGCTTGCGGTGCAAAAAAGACGAACTGTAAAAAACTAACAGGAACAAAAGAATGAATGTTTATGTAAATGGTGAAACAAAACAATACCCAGAAAATATTAACGTGGCGGATATTGTTAGTGATCTGGGTTTAGCCAATAAACGCATTGCTGTTGAATTGAATAAAGAAATTTTAGCTTTTGATCAATATGCGCAAACCGCTATTAAAGCGGAAGATACACTGGAAATTGTACAGGCGATTGGCGGTGGTCAGGAAGATAGTTTTACCATTGCCGGACAGCAATTTAAATCACGTTTATTGGTCGGTACGGGGAAATATAAAGATATGCAGGAAACTCGTCTAGCCATAGAGGCGAGTGGTGCTGAAATTGTAACTGTCGCTATTAGACGCACAAATATAGGTCAAAATCCTGATCAACCTAATTTGCTGGACATTATTTCACCCGATAAATACACTATCTTACCCAATACTGCGGGTTGCTTTACTGCTGATGATGCAGTCAGAACCTGTCGTTTGGCGCGCGAATTACTGAATGGGCATAAGCTGGTTAAACTCGAAGTGCTGGCGGATCAAAAAACCTTGCTTCCAGAGATAGTCGAGACTTTGGCTGCGGCTAAGTTATTGGTGAAAGATGGATTTGATGTCATGGTTTATACTAACGATGATCCAATTATTGCCAAACGCCTGGAAGAGATTGGCTGCGTTGCAGTGATGCCTCTTGCCGCTCCGATTGGTTCAGGCTTAGGTGTGCAAAACCCTTATAATATTCTGACTATCGTTGAAAATGCTACAGTTCCCATTCTAGTTGACGCGGGTGTTGGTACGGCATCGGATGCTGCTGTTGCAATGGAATTAGGTTGCGATGGTGTGTTAATGAATACTGCAATTGCCGCAGCCCGGAATCCCATATTAATGGCATCGGCAATGAAAAAAGGCATACAGGCTGGTCGCGAAGCCTTTTTGGCCGGTCGTATGCCGAGAAGACGATTTGCTTCAGCTTCTTCACCACTAGATGGTTTGATCGAGTAAGCCGTGCAAGAAGAAGGACAGGATGCACCGAGAATAAAAAGCTTTATACGCCGGATTGGGCGTATGACAACGGGGCAAAAGCAAGCGCTGGATACTCTCTGGGAACGGTATTGTCTGGATCATGAGGCTGTGTATGATTTTACAGCGATTTTCGGGCGTAGTGCTCCGGTTATTCTGGAAATTGGTTTTGGTAATGGTGAAAGCCTAGCTACAACAGCTGAACAAAATCCTGATAAAGACTATATTGGCATCGAGGTACATAAGCCAGGTGTCGGTAATTTATTGGCGCAACTAGAAAGAAAGGGCATAACTAATGTCCGGATTTTTTATCATGATGCTGTCGAAGTGCTAGAAAAGTGTATTCCGGGGCGAAGTTTAGCGGCAGTGCATTTATTTTTTCCTGATCCCTGGCATAAAAGAAAACATCATAAAAGACGCATTGTGCGGCCTAGCTTCGTGCATTTAATTGCGCAGAAACTAGTTTCACAGGGGTATTTTCATGCTGCCACGGATTGGCAGCATTATGCCCAGCATATGTTGAAAATTTTGACCGCGGCGGAGCAGTTCTCTAATCAAAGTTCCAGTCAGGATTATTGTCCAAGGCCTGATTATCGACCCTTAACAAAATTTGAACAAAGAGGCTTACGCCTGGGTCATGGTGTCTGGGATTTGGTATTTACGCGGCGTTAAGCAATAAGGATGTTTTTTACATTATTTAGACTACTATTTATTTAAACTTAAGCAAGCTGATCAGCTTTTGAATTAGGAGCGAGGGTAATAATACCCGAAAGTCAGACTCGGGCATTATTAAACCCTCGTACCTTAATTCGATATCAGCAATAAAGGTATGACGAGAATGGATTTTAAAACACAGTTACATGAATATGCTCAATGGCGAGAGGAAGTTGCCCGGATAATTGAAATGTATCATGAATGGAGTGATCGTTATGGCCTAGGTAACGCACAAAATCGTGAGACACTTTTAAATATGCTGAATGCCTTGAGATGCAAGCGTATTACTCTGGCTTTTGCTGCTGAATTTTCTGGTGGTAAAGCTGAATTGATTAATGCTCTGTTTTTTGCCGAAATCGGATTTAGATATTTACCTGTAGCGACTGAGCGCGCTACGGTGTGTCCTGTAGAGTTGTTTTATGATGCTACTACTCCAAATTACATACGCTTGTTGAATATAGAGACCCGGCTTGAAGATACTTCTTTGATAGAGTACAGGGAAAATTCTGCTAGCTGGAAACAAATTGAGCTGGATTATGAGTCTCCTGCACAGATTCAGGAGGCCTTTAAAGAATTATTTGCGCTTAAGACGGTATCTAGAGAACATGCTAATAATCTGGGTTTGTGGAATGAAGTTGAGGCAAACGAGCTGGGTTTGCTTGATGCCGAAGAAATAGCAATTCCTTGTTGGCGATATGCTTTAATCAATCTCTCGCATCCTGTATTAAAACAAGGCTTATGCATTCTGGATACACCAGGTTTAAGTGCTTTGAGTGTGGAGCCTGAGTTAAGCTTAAATATATTGCCCGGTGCTGAAGCAATTATGTTTGTATTAGCCGCAGATAAAGGCGTTACAAATAGTGACTTAAAGGTATGGCGTAACTATATTCGTAATGTGCAGAGCCGCGCTAAGGTTGTGCTTGCAGTGGTTATGAATAAAATTGATACTCTCCGGGATGATCTGTCGGGGGCAGCTGAATACGATCTTTCAATTGTTGAACACCTTAATAAATCGACTGAAATATTAGGTTTAGATGAGCAATTTATTTTTCCTGTTTCTGCCAGACAGGCTTTAGTAGCTAAAATTAAGCATGATGCAGAGTTACTGGAAAAAAGCCGCTTAGCAAGTCTTGAGTCTTATCTTGCGGATAATGTTTTGTTACCTCGACGTAAGGTATTGCAACAGACAATTGCCAATAATTTCGGTTTTTTGCTGAGTGAGTCTGTAAGTTTCTGCGCAGAAAGGCATGAGTATGTATTAGATCAATTAGAGGAGTTTAAGCAAATTGATTGTGATAATGCCGAAATGATGGATAATTTGTTGACCGAAACTCGTCAACGTCAACAAGCTTATTTGCTTGATGTGAAAAATTTTCAGGCCAGCCATCAGGTTTTTTCGGTTCAGGCCACGGCCTTAGTAGATTCATTAGCGAAAACAAAAATTGATGCACTCATACAGCGTAGCAAAGATGAGTTAACTCATCATCTTACTACTTACCATCTGAAGCAGAAAATTCATTTATTATTTGATGAGTTACACGATTTATTGCGCCATGCAGTTGAGGTTAGTAACGAAACGCGAGACCTAACGAGAGAGATTCAAAAGAAATTTGGCGATGAATATGGCTTTAAAAATGTTGAGCTAAAAACATTCAGTCTGAGTGAATATCAGTTGCAGATAGAATGCATATTGGAAGAAGGTGAAATTTTCCGTTCTAGCGCTAAAACAACAATGACTGAACAAACAGTTGT
>CAYWLM010000124.1:0-3757 GCA_964459125.1 uncultured Methylomonas sp.
TAATTTCTATCGATTACTATTCGGATTTCATCATCGATAATTTTTGCCATTTGTTCAGACATAGGCTTACTTTGCGCTCCCATATAGCCTTCACTATCACCATAATCCATAGGCCCGAGCTTATCCGATAAGCCCCATTTGGTGACCATATTACGTGCGAGCTGTGTTGCCCGTTCAATATCATTTGAGGCGCCAGTAGTCACTTTATTTTTACCATAGATTAATGCCTCTGCAATACGTCCACCAAATAACCCTGAAATCTGGCTTTCCAGTTTATCTTTGCTAGCACTATATTGATCGCGCTCAGGTAAAAACATGGTAATACCTAAAGCACCACCACGCGGCATGATACTAACTTTATACACAGGGTCATGTTCAGGTACATTCTGCCCAACAATGGCATGTCCCGCCTCATGATAAGCAGTCATTAACAGATCTTCTTTACGCATGACCATAGAGCGCTTTTCTGCTCCCATCAGTAATTTATCACGCGCCCGGTCTAAATCATTCATAGTAACCACACGCTTATTATTTCGTGCTGCTAACAAGGCTCCTTCATTGACCAGATTAGCTAATTCGGCACCTGAAAAACCTGGTGTGCCCCGCGCTAAATCCTTGATATTGACATCTTCAGCCTGAGGTACTTTCTTAATATGAACTTTTAGAATCTGCTCACGCCCTTTAATATCAGGCAAGCCTACATGAACTTCCCTATCAAAACGCCCTGGTCTTAATAAAGCCTTATCAAGGACATCAGCACGGTTGGTTGCTGCAATAACGATAATACCTTCATTACCACTAAAACCATCCATTTCGACAAGAAGTTGATTCAAGGTTTGTTCTCGCTCATCATTACCGCCACCACCTGGTCCTGAACCACCACGCTGGCGACCGACTGCATCAATCTCATCAATAAAAATAATACAAGGTGCGCGTTTTTTAGCTTGCTCAAACATATCACGTACACGTGACGCTCCAACCCCGACAAACATTTCTACAAAATCAGAACCCGAAATCGAGAAAAACGGAACACTAGCTTCACCTGCTATTGCTCTGGCTAATAATGTTTTACCTGTTCCAGGCGGTCCAACCAATAGCACACCATGAGGAATTTTCCCTCCGACAAATTCATATTTAGATGGATCTCTGAGGAAGTCGACCAATTCCACTACATCTTCTTTTGCTTCTTCCACACCGGCAACATCAGCAAAACCGACTTTAATTTGATCTTCTTCTAATAATTTAGCACGGCTTTTACCCATGCCCATCTGTCCACCGCCGCCGCCAGCGCTGCCACCTTGCTGTTTACGGAAAAAGTAAACCCAAACGGCAATCAATAACAACATAGGTGCCCAGGAAATAAAAATCTGCGTAAGCATGGATTGCTTTTCAGGTGTTACTACTTTAATTTTTACCCCATACTCTATCAAATCATCTATCAAGTGATTATCACCCGGATTATAGGTTACAAACGGCTCGCCACTACGCAACTTACCTTTTACCATTTCACCACTAATAGTCACTTCAGATACCGAACCATTGCGGATGTTATCGATAAAGTCTGAATATAAAATTGTATAGTTTTTTTCATAACTAGGCTGCATCCTGCCCATTATGGTAAAAAAAACAGTACCGATCACAACAAACATTGCGACCCTCATAAGAATTTTCATCATTTCATTTCTCTATGTTATAGCTATTATTTTTATTCTTAGATTTTTCTGTATTTTGCCTGCCTCTTAGTGGTATAAAATAACACAAAGACAACAAACCATCATTTTTTATTAATTAAGGAATTATACTATGCCCATTACATCCGACCTTGCAGAAGAGCTTAATATTTTGGCACATTACAAGTTAACATCGATACAAGAAGGTATTAAAGTCCACCATACTGCCGCTCCTGAGACTATTACAGCAATAAAACGGCTACATGAAAAAAATTTAGTCACTCGGGATGATGGTGGCTATTTAACTGATTTAGGTATCGAAACCGCCGAACACGTCCAAAAAGCGTTAGCTATCTTAACATCTAAATAAATTAGCTGAACACTACATATAATCCTATATTAGCATATTGGTAATTAACAATTCATGTTTAATTTCGGATAAAATCTAAAGGAGGTAGGTACTTAGCTCCTGCTACTGCAATATTTAGTAAAAAATATGCCTCAAAGATTAATAGCAACACAATATATTGTGTGTAGAGGAGCTAAGTACTGACCCTGCAAAATCTAAATTGAAATTCACTCCCAACGCAAATGGAGAAAAAATGAGATACTCCCTATTGGTTTTTTTCTGTACTTTTTTTATGGGCGGCTGTTCTTCCCTTTCACTGAGTACCGATTACGATAATTCAATTGATTTTTCAACTTTTAAAACCTACCGTTGGCACGTCGACAATGAACACAACACTGCCAGTTTGAAATATTTAGACAATATAATGGACCAACGAATCCGCTCAACCATAGACCAGGAACTTCAATTAAAACATTTCACTAAAAAAGAAGATGGAACGGTTGATTTCTGGGTTAACTACAGTGTCGTTATTGAAGATAAAACAGATGTCCGTACCTACAATAACTATCACGGTATATATCCAGGATATAGCTATAGAGCAGGCTATGGCTATTATGGTAGAGGTATGGGAGTTGCTTATGGCGCTGGCTCTGAAACTCAGATTACTCAATATAAACAAGGTACACTTATCATCGATATTATAAACCCAACAACAGATCAGCTTATTTGGCGCGGCGCTGCTGATGGCCGGTTACCTAAAAGTGCCAATAGAGAAGAAAGTGACAAACTTGCTCATCAATATGTAACTAAGATTCTATCTAATTTCCCACCTAAGGAATAACTGTGTATTCGAGTGCCGCAGGCTGCGGCACTCAAAACTATTATTTCAATGGTAAACCGGCTTTTTTCCAATCAGGAAAACCACCCCGATAATAAAATATTTTTGTCCAGCCCCATGCCACGGCTTTTTCACTGGCCACAGCACTACGCTGACACATATCACCATTACAATAAAAAACCACCGGCTGATTTTTTTTAACCACTGCCTGCAAAGATTCCTCTGTTAAATCCAGCTCTAAATCAAGATGTACAGCCTTCTTAATATGACTGCTTTGATAATCAGTTGCTCTACGTACATCAATAAAAGTGACTCCCTGATTCATCAATTTTTTTGCACGTTCAGTGCTAATAGTTATAGCTCCTTCAACCTGTTTAGGTGCGGGTGCTTTAGCTACAACACTCTCGGCCATAAACAATACTGCCAACAACATAAATAATGAATGTAATTTCATTAATAACTCCTATAAAGAATGATTTTGTAATTATTGTTTTAACATACAAACCATAACTATAGAACCATTAATCACAATAGCCTGATTATTAATTCGGGCTAAACGTTTAATGGTAATAAGTTGTTATTAACTAATGAAGTACCTGCTAGTGGCCAGAGCTATTAAGAGAAGCAAGTTTTGCCAGCGGACTTTAGAGTAACAAATCTGAGTCCGCTCTACAGACCGTTCCACGCTTTTTCCAGGCGTTTTGCCGACACCGGGACAGGCGTTTTCAGTTGCTGAGCAAATAAAGACACTCTATATTCTTCCAGCATCCAGCGAAATGCCTCGCGTTGCGGGTTAACAATTTCATCTTTCTGGCGTTTTTCAATACTATGCCAGAACCATTGCTGAAATTTTGCCATTTCTTGCATTTTTTGCTGATCTTTATCAGGCTGTTGCAACAT
>CAYWLM010000124.1:3857-6947 GCA_964459125.1 uncultured Methylomonas sp.
GAGCATATCTTCTTTATAACCAGAACTCATAATATCCCGAGTTAAATCGGTATGCTTGCTCAAGCGGTTATAAGCCAGTTCGGACTCGGGTGAAAATGGCAGGTTTTTAAGGATATACTTGGCATTTTTTTTTAATTGCAACTGAAATAAACGCGAGAGGCCTACCTCATGCTGTAAATCTGCTTTTTCCTGGGTATCAAGAATACGCACGCCGACTGCATCGCCTTCATCAATGATGGCAGGGTAGCCAATAAAGTTCTGGCCATTTTGTTCAAATTGATAAACTTCAGGTAATTCACCGAATACCCATTTAATACAGCCTGTATAATTTAGCTCATTTTCTGCCAGTTGATTAAAACTATCTCCGGCTGTTTCATTGTATTTACGCTGCAGGGCCTTTAAATCACGACTGTTATCCAGTTGTTTACCTTGCTCGTCTATAACGCGAAAATTCATGCGTAAATGATCAGTTATCAGTTCTGTATTCCAGGCGGTTAAAGGAATCGATTCGCCTGTGAGTTTACGTAGTCGCATGGCTAACCATTCATATAATGAGCCTTTACCATCCGGCTCAACTTCAAGACAGCGATCCACCATGGTTGGTACAGGAACAAAATGTTTACGTAATTGTTTAGGCAAACCTTTGATTAAGGCTATTAATTTTTCTTTTAATAAACCAGGGACCAACCATTCAAAGGCTTGCTCGGTCAGTTGATTGAGTTGATGTACGGGAATAACCACCGTGACACCATCTTCCGCGTGACCAATTTCAAACCGATACTTTAAAGGCAATGTTAAGCGGCCAATTTGTTTCTCATCCGGGTATTCCCAGGAACTGATATGTCCTTCATCATGCCGCGTTAAGTCTTCCCTGGTTAAAAATAATAAGCGCGGCTGTTCTCGCTCCGCTGTTTTACGCCATTGATCAAAAGTAATGCCATTAACCACTGTTTCAGGTAATTTCTGATCATAAAAATCATATAGCCATTCTTCATCTTCAATTAAATCTACGCGTCTACCCTTATGTTGAATATAGCCAACTTCTTCTAATAATTTCTCATTCGCTTTAAAAAATGGCGCATTAGTTTGGTAATCATGTTCCACTAATGCCTGGCGAATAAACATTTGTCGTGCCGCTTTGGTATCTACATGCTCGTAGGGGATTTTACGTCGCGATTGTAGCGTGATGCCAAATAATAAAGTGCGTTCAAAAATGGCGCCACGTGCCGCTTTTTTCTCCCAATGCGGGTCAAAATGATTTTTCTTGATAAGGTGCTGGGCAGAGCGCTCTATCCATTGCGGTTCAATCCTTGCCACGCAACGCCCATATACTTTACTGGTTTCAACCTGTTCGGCGGCCATAATCCATTTTGGTCGTAACTTATATTGTCCGGAACCCGGAAAAATAAAGAATTTTAAATTCCGTGCGCCTAAATATTCATTCTGCTCATGTTTGAACCCGATATTAGATAATAAGCCCGGTAATAGTGCCTGATGCACTGCTTCGTATGAGGCTTCTGTGCTATTCAGCTTGAACTTTAATTCTCCCTTAATCACTTGTAAAATCTGGGCATGCACATCCTGCCATTCTTTTAATCGTACATAAGAGAGGAAATTCTGTTTACACCATTTACGTAACTGATTATTGGATAAATGTTTCTTGCGCTCTTCAAAGGTATTCCAGATATTAATAAAACTTAGAAAATCTGAGCCTTCTGCAATAAATTCTGCATGTTTAGTGTCCGCTTGCTGCATTTTATCAGCTGGCTTTTCACGCGGATCTTGAATACTAAGACCGGAAACAATTATAGCTACCTCACTAAGACAGGACATTTCATCAGCAGCAATTAACATGCGAGCTAATTTCGGGTCTACAGGGAGTTTGGCTAATTTCTGGCCAATAGGCGTTAGTTTGCCTGAATTATCCAGCGCATTGACTTCCTGTAAGGTATTTAAACCATCACGAATCATTTTATCTTCGGGTGGCTCTACAAAAGGAAAGTCGCGTATATCACCTAATTTAAGCGATGCCATTTGTAAAATAACCGCTGATAAACTGGTGCGTTTAATTTCCGGTTCGGTAAATTCAGGACGGCTTAAATAGTCGTCATGCGAATATAAACGGATACAAATCCCTTCTGCAACACGACCACAACGCCCTGCCCTTTGGTTGGCACTGGCTTGCGAAACTTTCTCAATCGGCAGGCGCTGAATTTTACTACGATGACTATAACGACTAATCCGTGCATGACCCACGTCGATAACGCTACGTATACCTGGTACGGTCAGTGATGTTTCTGCGACATTGGTTGACAGGACAATTCGTCTTTTGCCTGCCCTGGTTTTAAACACTCGCTCCTGTTCGCTGACACTGAGTTTAGAATACAGGGGTAAAATTTCAAAACGTCCCTGATTATGCTTATTTAAAGATTCATGAGTTTCACGGATATCGCGCTCACCACTAAGAAAAATCAGAATATCGCCGCTAATATCATGTTGCAATTCATCGACTGCATCTAAAATTGCTTGCTGTACATCGCTGGTCGTTTCATCCTCTTCCTCTTCTTGCTCAATTGGTCGATAGCGCATTTCGACTGGGAAAGTACGCCCTGATACATTAATAATCGGCGCATTAAAAAAATGTTCGGAAAAGCGTTCAGGATCAATAGTTGCGGAAGTAATAATTAATTTCAGATCAGGTCGGCGCGGTAATAACCAGCGCATATAACCCAACAGGAAATCAATATTTAAACTGCGCTCATGTGCCTCATCAATAATAATCGTGTCATACTGACTTAAGTACGGATCATTTTGCGATTCTGCAAGCAAAATCCCGTCGGTCATTAATTTAATGAGTGACGTTTCCCGCGTCTGGTCATGAAAACGGACTTTATATCCGACCGCCTGACCGAGAGGCTGTTTAAGTTCCTCGGCGATACGGTCAGCAACAGTTCGGGCGGCAATACGCCTGGGTTGAGTATGGCCAATTAAGCCTGCTGCACCACGTCCGATAGACAAGCATATTTTAGGTAATTGCGTGGTTTTCCCTGAACCCGTTTCACCGCAGAGTATCATCACCTGATTATTTTT
>CAYWLM010000125.1:0-3097 GCA_964459125.1 uncultured Methylomonas sp.
GCGGGGCTTTTTAATAAAGCAAATGGAACAAATAAGCGTAAGCTTACATCATGCCGCCCATTCCACCCATGCCGCCCATATCTGGCATACCATGACCTTTATCATCAGATGGCGCATCAGCAACCATCACTTCAGTAGTAATCATTAAGCCCGCAACAGAAGCTGCATTTTGTAATGCTGTACGCGTTACTTTCGCAGGATCTAAGATACCCATTTCTAGCATATCGCCATATACACCCGTCGCAGCGTTGTAACCAAAATTACCTGTGCCGTTAGCTACTTCGTTGTATACAACAGACGCTTCATCGCCTGCATTAGTTACAATTTGACGTAAAGGCATAGACATAGCACGGCGTAAAATATCAACACCGACTTTTTGATCATGATTAATACCTTCAAGACCCTCAAGTGCAGCTATAGCACGTACTAGTGCAGTACCACCACCCGCCACAACGCCTTCTTCAACTGCAGCGCGAGTTGAATGCAATGCATCTTCTACGCGTGCTTTTTTCTCTTTCATTTCAACTTCAGTTGCTGCGCCAACTTTGATAACCGCAACACCGCCTGCTAATTTAGCAAGACGTTCCTGTAATTTTTCTTTGTCATAATCAGAAGTCGCTTCCTCAGCTTGAGCACGAATTTGTGCAACACGGCCTTTAATGCTTTCTTCAGAACCTGCGCCATCAACAATTACAGTATTGTCTTTAGTAATCTGGATTTTCTTGGCAGTTCCTAATTGATCCATTTCAACTTTTTCTAAAGATAAACCAATTTCTTCAGAAATGACGGTTGCATTAGTTAATATTGCAATGTCTTCTAACATCGCTTTACGACGGTCACCAAAACCTGGCGCTTTCACTGCCGCAACTTTAACGATACCACGCAGGTTGTTAACAACTAATGTTGCTAAGGCTTCGCCATCAACATCTTCAGCTACGATCAATAAAGGACGACCCGCTTTCGCAACGCCTTCTAGTGTAGGTAGCATGTCACGGATGTTAGAGATTTTTTTATCGTACAACAAGATGAATGGATCATCTAGTTCGATGCTCATGCTTTCCTGGTTATTGATAAAGTAAGGAGATAAATAGCCACGGTCAAATTGCATACCTTCTACAACGTCTAATTCGTTGTCTAAGCCAGTACCTTCTTCAACCGTAATAACGCCTTCTTTACCTACTTTTTCCATTGCTTCAGCAATGATCTGACCTACAGACTCGTCAGAATTTGCAGAAATTGTACCTACTTGAGCAATCGCTTTGTTATCAATACAAGGCGTTGCAGAAGCAATAATTGCTTCAACAGCTTTAGTAACCGCCAAATCAATACCGCGCTTTAAATCCATAGGATTCATGCCTGCAGCCACTGATTTTAAACCTTCGTTTACAATCGCTTGCGCTAATACAGTCGCAGTTGTTGTTCCGTCACCAGCGACATCAGAAGTCTGTGAAGCAACTTCTTTAACCATTTGTGCGCCCATGTTTTCGAATTTATTTTCTAATTCGATTTCTTTCGCAACGGACACACCGTCTTTAGTGATTGTTGGTGCACCAAAGCTTTTATCTAAAACCGCATTACGACCTTTAGGACCCAAGGTTGCTTTTACTGCGTTTGCTAAAATGTTAACGCCATTGGCCATTAACGAACGTGCGTCATCACCGAATTTTACTTCTTTTACTGCCATGTCTTTATTACCTAATTATTAGTTGAATGTTAGTATGAATTTTATGCTTATTCAGGCTTAACCTAAAACACCCATAATATCGTCTTCACGCATAACGATTAGTTCTTCACCATCGATTTTAACTTCGCTACCTGAGTACTTACCAAATAACACCTTATCACCGACTTTAACGTGCAACTCATGCACCTGACCATTATCTAAAACTTTACCAGTACCGACGGCTAATACTTCACCTTCGCTAGGCTTTTCAGCTGCTGACCCAGGTAAAACAATTCCACCTGCTGTTGTCGTTTCTTCTGCAACACGTTTAACAATCACACGGTCGTGTAAAGGACGTATATTCATAACATCTCCTGAAAATAATAAAAAAATATCAAAATAAAAAAATCATTAGCACTCACTAAGTTCGAGTGCTAATAATAAACAGCTTTTGTAGTCTGTCAAGTTTGTGGCATCATCTGCAGTCTACTCATCTAAGATCACAGCAATATGAACGACCAACAACTGTTACGCTATAGCCGCCAAATCATGCTTCCTCAAGTAGATATAGAGGGGCAAGAAAAATTACTTAATGCTCAGGTACTAATCATTGGAGCAGGCGGTCTCGGCTCTCCTGCATCACTTTACCTTGCTGCAGCAGGTGTAGGCACACTCACCATCTATGATGATGATCAAGTAGATTTATCCAATTTACAAAGACAGATCACTCATTACACATCCGATATTGGGACGGATAAAGTCATTTCAACCCGGCAAACATTAAATAAAATAAATCCCGACATGCTGGTCATTGCAGTTAAGCAACGTTTACAAGGAATTCAATTAGCAAAGGAAGTATCTAAAGCAGACGTAGTGCTGGATTGCTCAGATAATTTCAGCACTCGGTTTGCAATTAATCATGCATGTGTACAACATAAAACACCACTTGTCTCAGGTGCAGCGATCCGCTTCGAAGGACAGGTAAGCGTTTTCTCAGCGGGCGATGACAGCCCTTGCTATAACTGTTTATATGCAGAAAGTGGTGAAGAATTACAGAATTGCGCAACTAATGGCGTTATTTCTCCGATAACAGGGATTATCGGCAGCATTCAAGCGCTGGAAGCTATGAAATTAATAATGAATATTGGCGAATCGCTAGCGGGCAGACTTTTGTTACTTGATGGGTTATCGATGCAATGGAATGAAATGAAATTGCATAAAAATAAAAATTGCCCCACATGCAAAGATCAATCTAACTAGGGAATTCTTATTTTTAGTTATTTGCAAGGCAAGCACTTTGCCTACCTTGCATGTATACATTTACTTTTTAGCTATTAAGCCTTTTATTTTATGAATTAGCGTTTCAGCCAAATCAAGAACTTTGGACTCACTATCACCGTGAGGTTCAATATCACCAAATGGTTCGCCGCTTTT
>CAYWLM010000125.1:3197-6809 GCA_964459125.1 uncultured Methylomonas sp.
CTTTGGACTCACTATCACCGTGAGGTTCAATATCACCAAATGGTTCGCCGCTTTTCATGGTATACATGTAAATAAAATAACCTAATGGAGCAAATGCAAAGATTGCAATAACCCACATAAAGAAAACCAGCTCAAAGATTTCTCCGACCATAACTACTCCCCTTATCTCTTTTTATTATTTTAATCAAGATCTTAATATAACGCTCTATCTAGATGTACACAAGTAATAATCTGCTAAACCATCAAAGCACTTAACGATAACCCCGCAAAGCTTACAGGCTAAAATCTTATAACTATGCTCTTGATAACTGTTTTAATTAAGTTGCGTAAAAAAACAGATCATCGTATACTTCGACCTAGCTTTCTTGATCAAGCTAGCATAAAAAAGAATTAAATATAACTTCGGAGGATATTTTATGAAATGGGAAACACCTGCTTATACAGACCTACGTTTTGGTTTTGAAGTAACAATGTACATCTATAACCGTTAATACTTAAGGTTTATGATCAAAAAAGGGGGCTTATTAAGCCTCCTTTTTTTTGCCTGATTTTTTATCCCGTATCATTCACTCCTTCAATAATCAGATACCTTAGACTAATATGAAAATTAAAGTTCTCGGTTCAGGTGCAGGCGGCGGCTTTCCACAATGGAACTGCAGTTGCCCAAATTGTAAAGCCGTAAGAGCCGGTACCATCAAAGCCAGCACACGCAACCAATCTTCTATTGCTGTTTCATCAGATGGTGAACACTGGGTATTGTTTAATGCCTCGCCCGATGTACGTGCGCAATTAGAAAATTTCCCAGAAATTCATCCCAAAAACAAAGTACGCGGTACCGGCATAGAAGCGATTGTTCTCATTGATTCTCAAATCGATCATGCAACTGGACTGCTCATTCTGCGCGAAGGCGATCCGCTCAATATTTATTGCACTGAGATGGTGAAGCAAGACCTGACCACTGGCTTTCCAATTTTTAATATTCTGGAACACTTTTGTGGTGTTAATGAACACTCTATTCCGTTAAATGGAGATGCCTTTACCATACCTAATATTGACGACCTGGAGTTCACCGCCTTAGCACTTAAAAGTAAAGCACCACCTTATTCACCGCACAGAGAAGACCCTCATGAAGGTGACAATATCGGCATGGTTATTCGCCAACAATCAACGGGTAAAACAACTTTTTATGCACCCGGTTTAGGCGCGATAGAATCCCATGTAGAAAAAGCAATTTCTGAAGCTGATTGCGTAATGGTAGACGGCACATTTTGGACGGACGATGAACTCGCATCTGTTGGCCGCCCATTATTAGCAAGGAAAATTGGTCATTTACCTCAATCAGGTAAAGATGGCATGATCGAATTTTTGGATACCTTAGAAAAGCCACGCAAAATTTTAATCCATATTAACAATACCAATCCAATTTTGAACGATGAATCTAAAGAACGCGCTATACTGACCCAACACGGTATAGAGGTGTCATTCGACAACATGAATATTGAGCTATAACTATGAAAGAACAAACACCTTGGTCTCGTGAAGAATTTGAGGCCCAATTACGCGGCATGGAAAAGTACTATCACATTCATCATCCTATGCACACCTTGATGAATGAAGGCAAACTAACAAAAAAACAATTACGAGGCTGGGTCGCGAATCGATTTTATTATCAAATCATGATTCCGATTAAAGATGCCAATATCCTCGCTAACTGCCCTGATCGTGAAACACGCGCGATATGGACGCAACGTATTTTGGATCATGATGGTCATCCTGGCGATCCAGGCGGCATAGAAGCATGGATACAATTAGGTATTGCGGTCGGCATGACCCGTGAAGAAGTGACTTCACTAGAGCATGTATTACCGGGGGTTAAATTTGCCGTTGAAGCCTATGTTAATTTTGCACGCAATTCAGAATGGCATGAAGCCGCTAGTTCCTCTTTAACTGAATTATTTGCACCAAAGATTCATCAGCAACGCCTAAGTAATTGGCCGGAACTATACCCATGGGTTGAGGAAGAAGGCTATATTTACTTCCGCAAGCGTTTAAGCGAAGCGCGTCGTGATGTTGAACATGGCCTGGAAATCACCCTGGATTACTACAAAACCCGTGCCCAACAAGAACGCATGCTGGAAATTCTGAAATTCAAATTAAATGTTCTCTGGTGCATGGCTGACGCGATGTATATGGCCTATATCAATGATATGCCTCCGTATTTTAATGTTGGAGATTAATTAAGTTGTAGTGCGGACTTTATCCATAAGTCACGCTAATATTTTCATTAGTAGACTAAAGTTCGCCCTGCTTTTAAACAAGCGTAAAAAAACATCAATGCAAAATAACATGAGCCTTAACCCGGAACAAAAAATTCAATTCTCCCCTATGCACCGCCTACAATGGGAAGAAGCACAGCAAAAAGATGTTATACTCTACCCCGAAGGCATGGTGGAATTAAACCAAAGTTCAGCAGAAATATTAAAACTCTGCGATGGCACTCGCAACCTAGATCAACTCGTTGCCGACTTGGAAGAAAAATTCGCCACCACGGGCTTAAGAAACGATATTTCAGGCTTTTTAGAGGTAGCACTAGGCAATGGCTGGATCCAACAAAACTAACATCACCCCTCCCCGCTGGTTATTAGCAGAGCTCACTTATAAATGCCCACTGCAATGCCCCTACTGCTCCAATCCGCTTGATTACGCAAAACATAATAACGAAATCAGTACCGAAGATTGGAAACGCGTGCTCTCTGAAGCTCGCAAAATGGGCGCAGTACAACTTGGTTTTTCCGGCGGAGAACCCTTAGTTCGCCAAGACCTCACCGAATTAGTTAAACATGCACGCGAACTTGGCTATTACACTAACCTGATCACTTCAGGCTATGGCTTAACGGAAGAAAAAATCCTGCAGTTAAAAGAAGCTGGACTCGATCACATACAAGTTAGCATACAAGCCAGCACTCAAGATTTAAACGATCATATAGCCGGCACCGAATCCTTCCAAAATAAACAAGAAGTCGCACGTTTAGTCAAAAAAAATGGCTATCCAATGGTACTCTGTGTCGTGATACACCGTGAGAATATTCATCAAATGGCAGATATTCTGAAAATGGCTGAAGAACTCGGAGCAGATTACCTAGAACTCGCCAACACTCAATATTACGGCTGGGCACATGTTAATCGCGATTTATTAATGCCCAGCAAAGAACAATACCAAGAAGCGGAAACCATCGCCCAAGCCTTTAAAGAAAAAGTCGCGGGTAAAATGAAAATTTACTATGTAGTACCGGATTTTCATGAAGACCGCCCAAAAGCCTGCATGAATGGCTGGGGAACTACCTTTTTAACGATTGCACCAGACGGTGTTGCCCTGCCCTGCCATTCTGCACGTGAACTACCAGGTCTGGATTGCCCTAATGTTAACGAGCATAGCATTTCAGATATTTGGCATAATTCTAAAGCGTTTAACTTTTTCCGTGGTACAGAATGGATGCAAGAGCCGTGCAAAAGCTGCGATGAAAAAGATAAAGACTTCGGGGGTTGTCGCTGCCAAGCCTATTTACTCACCGGCGATATGTATAAAACCGATCCTGTGTGCAGCAAATCACC
>CAYWLM010000126.1:0-6759 GCA_964459125.1 uncultured Methylomonas sp.
AAATAATAGCTGGTCATGGCAAAGATAAAAAAGAAGCTCACCGCAGCACAAAAGACTGCCAGAAAGAAAGCCAAAGCAGAAAGGCAAAAGAAGTATACGTGGGTTTTCATGAATGGGAAGCAAGTTAGAGTAAAAAAACCTCCAACTATAGATGGAATGGATGTTGATGAATTCATTCAAAACAATGCCGATCCAATTTGGTTGCACCAAAATGAGATGTGGGAATATATCCAAATAGATGAAGATGAAGACATTTTTTAAATTCAAAACGGTGTCGGTATCTGAGGCCGGTGATTATTGGCAAATCATGTTTCATGATGATCTTGATACGGATGATGAGCCATATTTCCTGATTCAGAGTCAGTTCGAGTTCCCAGATGATGGTGAATGCCATTTTGAGAGCCACGTTGAAGAGTTGATTGAGGACAGTAAGGTAAAAACCGTATCACTTTCAAACAGTAAATTAAGTCTTTCATACGGCAATAACCCAAATCATGAAGTTGAGATTGAGTATGATTTGCAGGACTTAGATTTTCAAGCATTAGCACTCATGCTTAAGAAAATGATTCCTGAATTTAAAGTTGGGGTATAGATAAAGTGCTAACAAAAAGCTCAACCCGACCGTGTAAATCGTCACGCGTTTTGCAAAAAAAAGGCAAAAAAAGGGCATCTTTCATTGGTCAGTTTGCACTTTCATTTCATTAACATCGTCATTCCCAAGTGTTACCCAGTCAAGCTGGGCACAAGCTTTATCGGGAATCTCTTTGTCTACGCAAGATTCCTGCTAGAAGCATGCAGGAATGACGATAACTCACCCTAAAAAGTGTAAACTACTTTTAGCTCCAAATGAAGGATGCCAAAAAAAGCGCCAATTAAAATTTCAAGGCAAATTTCAATCCAGCTTGATATTCTCTGGTAGCTTATTTAAAGCTGGCTGATCCTTTGAAAACACTGAATTGTATTTCACAGAAGAGAGCTTGAATATGGGTGCCAGCATAAACCAGAAATCGTAAACTGCAGTAACGCTATTTTCGCTAATAGTCACTCTTATAATCAGTAAAGTAAGTCATGATGCGTTAGCAAAATAGACAGGGGGAGGGTAAGAATCCTGGTGCTTGCTGCTACTGTTAAATGAATTTAGAGAGTAGGCTAAACAGCCCCTTATAAGCTTACCCGATTACCCACGAGTTTCCGCCATTTTAAAAACAACCAACTAATGAGTACGTCATTCCTCATGCTCTTAGCAGGAATCTAACCAACAAGGAATAGATTCCCGATAAATGACCTCGGGAATGACGCGCTATATAGAGTGTTACAGTCACTTCACCCTACCTGGCGGAGGCTTCTGGGTAATCAGGTAGGCGCTTAAGCCTAACTCTCTAAATCAAGTATTTAAAGTTTGTAGATGACGCTATTTTCACTATCTCTGGGGTCGCGTTTGCTGGGTGTATTTTGCTCTTCACGGTCTTTTGCATATTTGGCAATCATTTCGTCCCAGTTTGCATATTGTTGATATTCCTTAAAACCTTCTGCCTTGCGTTTTGCAAAAATGTCTTTACCCACTTCAATCATTTCATCAGGCGATTTACCACCGACTATATCCAAAAATTCTTCATTATTTCTGTAAGTCGTGCGTGCTGCCCAGAAAGACAGCTCAAAGGCAATTCGTTTTTCCTGGGGTAAACGTCCTTTTATCATTTTGACTGATTTTAAGGCTGTTTTAAAATTACGTCCGTTTATTTCGCTGCCACTACTGCAACCAGTTGATAATAAAATGCTGAAAGAAAAAAAGATAATAGTAAGTATGCGCATAAAAAGATCCTCAGGGTAAGTATTTTTTTTTATTATAAATATTTGACTATAATACATAGTTCGCCCCGAACAGGTAAACTTAAACATAGTAAATTACTATGTAATTATATACATAAGCCAATATCAATGCTGGAATTTATTACAAATTTAACACAGCGCTACCAGATAATTCAATCAGGGTTAGCTGAGGAAAGTACGCAATGGGCAAGCTTTCAGACTTGTATTGAGCAATTAATTTTAATTGAATCTTTCCTGCATAAGGGGCGGTTAATTGAACACGAGAAATTGCCTATAAATATTGCTGTCATTGGCCCAACTCAATCAGGTAAAAGTACCGTTGTTAATTTATTGCTCAATCAAAATGCTGCGGGGGTCAGTCCTTTGGCTGGCTATACCATACATCCCCAAGGCTTTGCGGTGGATTTGCAAACGGCTGATTTAGTATATATAGCGCACTATTTTTCAGGCTTTCAAGAGATTCAGCAACTGTCTTTGAATGCTGAAAAATATGCTTGTTATTCGCTTAATCATATTAGTGCAAGTCATTTAACTGCCTGTGTGCTCTGGGATACACCTGATTTTGATTCAATTGATGCACAAAGCTATCGAGAGGGCGTATTAAAATCATTAGCGCTTGCGGATGTGCTGGTGCTGGTGGTGAGTAAAGAGAAATATGCTGATCAATCAGTATGGGATGCGATGGCTTTAATCGAGCCCCTGAATCAACCTGTGCTGGTAGTGATTAATAAAATGATGGCTGACTCTCAGTCTCTCGTCGTTGATTCCTTTAAAGAACGCTGGCAGCAAATCCGCCAGGATAAAGTACCTGATATCATGCCGGTTTTATTTACTAAGGGAGAGGTGGCAAAGGATCATCAGGCAGAATTAATCAATTTATTGCAACGTAAGATGCATAAAGTGAAGCGTAAAAAGCACGAGGCTGCGGCAACAAATTTTATCAAACAACACTGGCAATCCTGGTTGGCACCGGTCAGATCTGAGCAGGAAGCACAGACGACCTGGCAGATATTGATTAATCAGGCTGTTAAACAGGCCGTAGTCGAGTATCAACGGGATTATCTGAATCACCCGCATCATTACGATACTTTCCAGAATGCCATGGCAAAACTGCTTACCCTCCTGGAAGTCCCAGGGCTGGCAAATGTAATAGCACAAAGCAGAAAAATTTTAGCATGGCCGTTAAGAAAGGTTTTTTCCCTAGGCAAGAATAAATATGACCGGGCTTATCCAAAAACGCAAGAAACCGCTGTTTTGCAGCAAATCGCCGAGCGCGTTTTCCTGCAATTAGGTGATAAGGTGTTAGACCAGATTGATCAGACGCACGGCAATAATAAATGGTGGAAAGCGATAAACAGCCAGCTAAGGCAAGAAAAAGTTGTTATTTTAAAACACTTTGAACACAGCACAGAGACTTACCACCAGGGTTTTAAACAGGAAATCGAAAATACGGCGCAAAGTTTATATCATAAATTAGAAGAGCATCCTGCGCTGTTAAACGGTTTACGTGCAACACGAATAACTGCCGACGCAGCCATGTTAGCACTGGCCGTACAGGCGGGTGGGATAGGCTTGCATGATTTATTGATTGCTCCGGCTATGCTGTCGGTCACTTCTTATTTGGCTGAAAGTGCCATAGGCAGTTATCTGCAACGCGCTGAAACTGAATTAAAACAGCATCAATTGTATGCTGTACAACACCAGTTATTTACTCTGATTTTGCAAAAGGAGTTAACGGGCTTACCTGAAAAAATGATGCATAACACTTATTTTAATATCTCTCCAAATCAGCTAGCTGAAGCGGAGGCACAATTGGAACAAAAAAGGCATGGATTACGAATACTCTGATTTAGTAGTTCAGGCGAAAGGCTGGGCACAACAAGTCGTTGATAGTGCGTGGGCATCAGAATCAGCACTTAGCCAGCTACTGGGCTATGATGCGCGTACGCCTGATAGCTTATTTGCCGATGTTACTTCGAGGCCATTAATTGTTGCTTTTCTGGGTGGTACAGGGGTAGGTAAGAGTACCTTGTTAAACCGTCTGGCAGGTAAACAAATTGCACAGACCGGAGTAGTCAGGCCTACGTCGAAAGAAGTCACATTGTTTCATCATTGCAGTGTGAAAATTGCACATTTACCCAGTCTTTTACCACTTGATAAAATCAAAATTGCCGAGCACTCAGAAGAAAAAAATAAGCATATTATCTGGGTGGACATGCCAGATTTTGACAGTACTGAGCATAGCAATCAGCAATTAGTTTTAGAATGGTTGCCGCATATTGATGTATTAATTTATGTGGTAAGTCCTGAACGCTATCGTGATAGCAAAGCCTGGCAGATATTAAAAGCTGAAGGTGGCAGGCATGCCTGGATTTTTGTTTTAAATCAATCCGATCGAGGTCAGACAGAACAGTATCAAGACTTTATCAAACAATTGGCCAAAGCGGGGTTTAACAATCCCCTGGTTTATCAAACGTGTTGTGCGCTTGATAAGATCGCCGATCAGTTAGATGAATTTGATACTTTACAGACAAACTTGCAAAATTTGGCGACTGAAAACACCATTAAACAATTGGAGTTAAGAGGTCAACAGGTACGAAAAGCTGAATTAAGTAAAGTATTACAGTCCTCTATCGCGCTTTTAGGTCCTGCAACTGTCACGGAGGAATTAATCCTGTTCTGGCAAAAGCAAGGACTTGATTTGCAAAGGCTTTTAGTTGAAGCAACTGTTTTACCTCAACAGCAAATGGCAACATATTATGCTTTACATAGTGGAGATTTAGCACATAAGCAGACAGAGCCTTATTTACATCAACGTTTATGGGATAAGTGGGCACAATCACGCTTTGATGATGCTCTGGATGCCTTGATTTTACAAGCAGATCACCTGGCAATACCGGTTATGCCAATCAAGCAACTGTTATTACCTATCCGCGTTAATGCTGAAAAAATCGTTGAAGAAAAAACCTTGTTAGCAGTACGCAAGGCCCTGATTAAACCTGGAAATGTATTACAGCGTGCAATCATAAAAATAGCGCAATTTGCAGAAATCCTATTGCCTATTGCTGCTATGGGCTGGGTAGGATATCAGGTATTTATTGAATTTTATGAAAGTAGTTTAGACGAAGTACCGCATTATGTAGGCACGGATTTCGCTATAAACAGCATAATGTTAATCGCTATTTCCTGGTTATTTCCCTATTTTTTACAAAAAAAATTGCAGCCTTCGATAGAAAAAGCCGCGTTAAAAGGCTTGAGTCGTGGATTTTTAACCGCGTTACAAACTTTGGAGCTAGAGGTGCTGGAAGAGATTAAAGCCAATGCACAGGTTCAGGATATGTTACGCCTGAAAGCTGAAAAAATTGTCGAAGAGTGTCAACTGGATAGTGATAGAACAATAGAAATTCCTGAAAATAGTTCTTTACAGAGGATGTTGTTGTGATGCAACAGCAGCTATGATTTTCAGGGCAATAGTCACTTTACACCCCAACTTCTTAATAAATAAATGAACAATAGTTTTTCTTATTGCTTGCTACGCATACTTTTTGTTCTGAGTTTGCCTATGCACCTTTATGCCGCAGAACTTTCTGTGGCCGATACTCATGAGATCACAGAAATACTGGAAAATGAGTTTAAGGGGGCATATCCTGAAAAAATTCTTCCAACTGGAGAGTTGAGAGAATTCGAATTAGTGGCAAAACCAGGCATGTGGTCTATCGTGCCACCCTACAATACATCTGTCTGGACTTATAATGGAACCGTTCCAGGCCCGGTTATTCGAATTAAGCTAGGCGATACACTTAAGTTGACCTTAAAAAATGAATTATCTCAAGCTACAACGGTTCATTGGCATGGTGTTCGCGTTCCAAATGCGATGGATGGTGTGCCAGGAGTAACTCAGCCACCGATCCAGCCAGGAGATAGCTTTACTTATCAATTTACTCCGAAAGATGCGGGTACTTTCTGGTTTCACCCGCATGTTAATGCAGCAGAACAGATTGAGCGCGGTTTACATGGTGTTTTAATTGTTGAAGACCCAGATGAGCCAAGCTATTCACAGGATCTAGTCTGGGTTCTAGATGACTGGTTGTTTACCAACGGTGGGGAAATTTATTCGAAATTTGTGACCAGGCATGATCTGGCTCATGATGGGCGCTGGGGAAACCTGTTAACGGTTAATGGAAAATATCAACCCACGATTAAGGTTAAAGCGGGAGAAAGAATCCGTATTAGAATGATCAATGTTGCTAATGGTCGTGTTTTTATGCCTTTATTTGAGCCATTATCACCTGTTGTTATTGCCGTAGATGGCATGTTAGCTAAAGCTCCATTTGCGCTAAATCATTTTTCTATAGCACCAGGAAATCGCGTAGATCTGGATGTTATTATCCCCAAAGTAGCAGCCGGAAAGACCTTTGCTGTGCAAGATGCTTTTACACGAAACAATATCGATTTAGCTTTTATCCAGGTAGCGTCTGCAGAACCCGTTGCAACACCTTCCTTTAAATCACCTCAGGCGAAACATTTCCCCCTCTGGTCCAATGCGCTAAAAATACCAGTTGGCCACGAGTTTATCCTGGATGCTAAACGTGGCGGCGTATATGGAATATCCTGGATGATTGATGATAAAGTCTGGCCGGAAGGCAAGGCTTATGAGCTGCAATCGGGTAAATTTACTCGATTAAGAATTAACAATAAATCATCACGCTTACACCCTATGCATCTGCATGGACAGTTTTTCAAAGTTATTGCAAAAAATGGGGAAAAAATAGAGGAAAATTTCTGGCGAGATACTGTCCTTGTTGGTCCTAAAGAATCAGTTGATATTGGTCTTGTACCTGTGGATAAAGGTTTGTGGGCAAATCATTGCCATATACTAGAGCATGCAGAGTCAGGCATGATGAGTACCATTATGGTTAAGGAATGAGC
>CAYWLM010000127.1:0-6730 GCA_964459125.1 uncultured Methylomonas sp.
AAATGCAGGATATTCCTAAAGAACAGCGTAGTGCGCGCTTTATATGTGTTATTGTGCTGATGCGTCATGCAAACGATCCTTTCCCGCTGATTAGTCAGGGAATCTGGGAAGGTACAATCTTAAAGCAAGCACAAGGCTCTGATGGCTTCGGTTATGATCCCGTGTTCTGGATTGCCTCAGAAAACTGTAGTTCAGCCGAGTTATCTGCACAACGAAAAAACCAGTTAAGTCATCGTGGCCAGGCATTACGCCACTTAGCCAGATTGTTATGAATAATGATAGCCAACATTCTGATTCAATGAATATATTTATTCATTGATGCCGTAGCTCTCACACGCCCATGCATACTCGTTTAATACTCTATATCGCTTATAGCCTTAAAGCATCAAGACGCTATCAACGCAGTAAAGCTTTTTTCTATGATTTATTAGAAAACCCTCACAGTCGACTTAAATCTTATTTTGATGTTTTCATGATTAGTTTAGTCATCAGCAGCGTATCACTACTGCTTTATGAAGTAGAGCATCAAACATCAAAGTGGGCGGTGATATTTGAAAATTTTGTGGTCACTGTTTTTATCTGTGAATACTTGTTACGTGGCTGGATTTACTCTGATATTCATGGAACAATTATCAGACACCATGAAAATACAGAATATTTGGGCACACCCTTTCACTTACATAAAGTCCTGGCGCAAATTATTGCAGTGAAGTTCGCTTATATCTTTTCTCCCAGCGCTATTATAGACTTACTTGCGATCCTACCTAGCTACAGACCTTTACGTATTTTACGCATTTTCCTGATTTTTCGATTATTTAAACTATTTCGCTATTCACAAAGCATACAAATGTTTACTGGCGTATTAAAAAACAAACGCTTTGAACTGACAATGCTGGCGATTTTTATGGGCTTTTTAATTTTCATAGCAAGTACAGCCATTTACATGTTTGAAAATGAAAAAATGGGCGGCCAAATCAGCAATCTCTATGATGCTTTTTATTGGGCTGTAGTTACAGTCTCCACTGTAGGCTATGGCGATTTAACACCGGTAACTACCGGGGGTCGTCTAGTCACAACCGCACTTATTTTTTCTGGCTTAGGTTTACTGGCTTTTTTTACTTCTATTATAGTGGCTGCATTTAGTGAGAAAATGTATGAATTTCAGGAAAACCGGGTCAAAGGCAGCATTGAAAAATTAACCGAAACAACCATTGTTTGTGGTTTTGGTCGAGTTGGGCAAGATATCGCCCGTCAATTACACGAGGATAAGCAAAGTTTTGTCGTCATAGATAATAACGCGCAACATATCGCCCTGGCCAAGCACAAAGGTTATCTTGCATTATTTGACGATGCCAGTAAAAACTCGACCCTGGAACAAGCGGGGATCAATCAGGGCGCCAAAGCTATTTTATGTGTAACTGAGGATGATGTCGCCAATGTGTATATCGCCTTGACCAGTCGCTATTTAAACCCCGAAATTACAATTATTGCCCGTGCCAATCACGAAGAAAATGTAAAAAAAATGTATCAGGCTGGAGCAAATCATATTGTGCAATCTTATACTATTGCTGGGCTTTTAGCCGCTGAATATATGGGACACCCAGTAGCATTTGAAGCAATAAACGGCATTCTTCATGGTCAGCATGACATACAAATGGAGGTGCTGAATATACACCCAGGCTGTTTTCTGGAAGGCATGTCTGTAGAACAAGCTAACTTCGGGCAATACAAAGCACGCTTGATCGGTGTCGTCAGTGATAATAAGGCCCATGCTAAGCGCAGAAACGGATACAAGCTACGTAACAAGCACTTTTACTTTAACCCAGACTCGGGTTTCACGCTTTATGAAGGTGATATTGTAGTCTTAATTGGTCGCCACTTAAGCATTGAATATCTGCATGATTTAATTGCAACAAGTTGCTTACATAAGGATCCTGAGAATTTACCATGAGCAATAAATTGATTGCTATTTTTGGCTATAACAATATGTCACTTGAATTAATTAATCAACTTAATGAAACGCAACATACTCTATTAGTTTTGGATGCAGATCCTGCAAAAATTGACCAGGCACTACAAAAAAATATACCCGCGCAACTTATGGATTACCGTCACGATGAGGACCTGATTGCATTAGGCATAGGCACTCAAGTAGAAACACTTTTTTGTTTTTTAGAAAAAGATTCAGAAAATGTATTCCTGATACTTTCAGCTCGCGCACTCGATAAAAATCTAAAAATAATCTCCGTCGTCAATCAACCTGAATCTGCCGAAAAATTACTCGCCGCCGGTGCCACTAAAATTATTGACCCGTTTGAAATCTGTAGTAATAAAGCTTATCAATTACTTACCAAACCCAGTATTACCTGGGTTTTAGACGAAGTTGTTTTTGGTCGTGCTGATTTACATATGGCCGAGATTATCATTCCTCAAAATTCATTATTAGACCAATCCTGCACTAGCGAATTACATTTAAATGAAAAATATAACTTATTTTTAATTGGTGTGGTCGATAAAGAGCTAGGAGACAAGTTATACTTCTCTCTGGGAGAACAAGATCATAAACTAGACGCAGGTGATATTTTAGTGGTATTAGGTGCTAATCGCGACATTCGAAAATTTAAACAAGAAATAGGAGTTATGCAATGATTCAATTTAAAGCCAGAACCTGGTTTTTTCTCGGCTTTCTAAGCTGTTTTTCCATGTTAGCCGTTGGTGCATATTTTCAATTTGTTGAGCAACTGGAACCATGCCCGCTTTGCATATCGCAACGGATTGCCATTTTATTAACAGGAATCACTTTTCTTATAGCTGCCCTGCACAACCCGGCACAAAAAGGCATACAACGTTATGCAATTCTAGGTGCTATATTTGCCTTGGCTGGCTCTGCCATTTCTGCTCGTCACGTCTGGTTACAGAACTTACCGCCTGATGAAGTACCTGAATGCAGTCCGGGCCTTAGTTATATTTTTGAAAACTTTCCTTTAAACGAAACTTTAAAATTAATGCTCAGTGGCACTGGCGAATGTGCCGATGTTTTATGGACACTGTTTGGACTTAGCATTCCGGGCTGGACATTTATTGCCTTTCTAGGCCTGGCAGCATTAAGCCTTTATCAACTTATCAATAAGGTTCAATAATATGTATATAAAAATCTTTTTATTAGTATTGCTATTGCCTAGTTTCAATAGTATCGCCGACTCAGATTCACTACAAAAAGCTATTAACGGTACACACCGATCCACTCAACATAAAAACCGGGATATCTATAGACACCCTCTGGCTACACTGGAATTTTTTAATGTTGAACCGGATATGACAGTGGTTGAAATATGGCCAGGCGGAAAAGCATGGTATACAGAAATTCTTGCGCCTTACTTAAAAGATCAAGGTCTTTTGTATGTGGCTCAATTTGATGAAAATTCTTCAATTGAATATTTTAGTAAGAGTTTTGTGAAATTTAAGCAAAAATTAGTAGCAAACCCTGATATTTATGGCAGAGTCATCATTACCACCCTGCAACCACCTAATCAGCTAGAAATTGCACCGCCAGGCTCTGCAGACCGTGTTTTGACATTCCGTAATGTACACAACTGGATGAAATCAGATCAGGCTCTACAGGTATTTGAAGCCATGTACTTAGCTTTAAAATCTGGCGGCATCCTGGGTATTGTAGAACATCGTAATACTGCACAGACAGAACAAGACCCAAAAGCGCTTTCAGGTTATGTGACGGAGGCCCATGTTATCGAGTTAGCTGAACAGATCGGCTTCAAACTATTGGCTAAATCTGAAATTAATGCCAACACCAAAGACATGCATAAACATCCCTCAGGTGTTTGGTCATTACCTCCCTCATTAAAAGGCGGAGAGGAAAACAAAGCATACTTTGAAAATATCGGGGAAAGCGATCGAATGACGCTTAAATTTATTAAACCTTAGACATATACGCATTAAGTTTTAACGCATGAACAACTAATGTTTTCCTTACTTACAAAGTATTAATAAAATATAAGTATATGATTTAAAAAACTATATAAATGTATTTTCGTGTTTTTATGCAATCTAGCCATCACACATTGACATCAAGCTTTGAAAGTACTATTCCTCGCTTAACACACAACTTTATCCATAATTTTAGTGAGTAAATATTTTTCCCAGCGATAAGAGAGACTTAAGAAATAAATCATTTTCGCGTGCTAAAACAAATATTTTTTTAGCAAAGTATTTTTTTTAAATTAGCAATGATAGAATTAACCCATTAGCTAGTAAAATTCAATGATCTGATGCCCAGCGACTCACAACCTATATCACTTAATTCTGCCGCTTTTGAGTTTAAAAGCGGCATTATCAATACTCCTGTGCTAAATTTATTTAGCTCCAACATTAACGCCATTACCCATCAGTTAAATGAAAAAATTAAACAGGCTCCTGATTTCTTTACTAACTCATCATTATTGATAGACCTGCAGGCGTTACCAGAGCAGGAGCTCAACATAGCCCTATTAGTGGATGCCATTCGTAATGCAGGCATGTTTCCTATCGGTATTCGTGGTGGCACAAAAGAGCAGCAACAAACAGCAAACGCTTTAATGCTTCCAGGATTTTCAGCTCACAGCAGTAACACACATAATCCACACACGGCAGAAAAGCAAGTAAGCAAACTGGCTCCTGTAGCAGAAGATGTCGAGAAAACTACAACGACTAATATTGAAACAACAGTTATTACCCAGCCTATCCGTTCGGGCCAACGGATTTACGCCAAAGGTGATTTAGTCATTATTGCCCAGGTCAGTCCCGGTGCAGAAATTATGGCTGAAGGTAATATACATGTTTATGGTACGCTCAGAGGCCGTGCTTTAGCAGGCATACCAGACAATGCAAATGCACGAATTTTTTGCTCGGACTTACAGGCAGAATTAGTCTCTATTGCGGGAAACTATCGAGTTAGTGAAGATATCATTGAATCTGAACGCAATGCACCCGTACAAATTTATTTAAGCAAGCAAGCAATTATTATCCAAAATACTTAGGAGACACACCATTGGCTAGAATCATCGTAGTAACTTCTGGAAAAGGCGGGGTAGGAAAAACCACAACTAGTGCCGCAATAGCCATGGGGTTAGCTAAAAAAGGACATAAAACTGCAGTTATTGACTTTGATGTAGGCTTGCGTAATCTGGATCTTATCTTAGGCTGTGAACGACGTGTGGTTTACGACTTTGTTAATGTTATTAATGATGAGGCGACATTAAATCAGGCGCTAATAAAAGATAAACGCTGCAAACAGTTATTTATCCTCCCTGCCTCTCAAACGCGGGACAAAGATGCCTTGACCAAGGAGGGTGTTGGTAAGGTACTCGATGAACTGGCAAAAACGTTTAAGTATATTGTCTGTGACTCTCCTGCGGGTATTGAGCGCGGAGCTAATTTAGCAATGTACTTTGCAGATGATGCCTTTGTAATTACCAATCCTGAAGTCTCTTCAGTACGAGACTCTGATCGCATGCTGGGTATTTTAGCAAGTAAATCAAGGCGTGCTGAAAATGGCGATGAACCAATAAAAGAATACCTGTTACTCTCTCGCTATGACCCTAAACGAGTTAAATTAGGCGAAATGCTAAGTGTAGAAGATGTACAGGATATTTTATCCCTACACCTGCTTGGGGTTATTCCAGAATCACCATCCGTACTCAATGCCTCAAACTCGGGGACTCCGGTTATACTTGACGAAGAAAGTAACGCAGGCCAGGCATACAAAGATATAGTAGCTCGTTATTTGGGAGAGGATGTACCACATAGATTTATCGATGAAGAAAAGAAAGGCCTGTTTGGCCGACTTTTTAGGAGTTAGTTATGAGCTTACTAGATTACTTTAAAACAACTAAACCGAATTCGGCGAAATTAGCAAAAGAGCGTTTACAAATTCTTGTTGCACATGAAAGAAAAGCGCGCAATCAACCCTCTTATCTACCCGAACTACAGCAAGAACTGTTAAAAGTTATCCGTAAATACGTTCAAATTAACCAAGAGGATATCTCGGTTAATTTTGAAAGTGATGACAACCAGGAAACCCTGGAGCTGAATATTATTCTTCCTGAACAACCACAAACATAATTTTTTATTTTTATTTAATGAGGCAAAAACTATGAGTGAATCAATCGGTACGGCAGCAGGGCTAATCTGGAGTTTTCTAGATGAAAATGGCCCGGCAAGTTCGACAAAAATTACCACTGTCACAAAGTTAACCAAAAGCGAAGTTCAACGTGCGATTGGTTGGTTAGCTTGTGAAGGAAAGTTGAATTTTGAAACTAAAGGACGTAATGAGACTATTTCTTTACGTTAGTTCTCAATATATGGGCAAGCGGAAAACTGTTATCAGTTTTCCGCTTTCTATAGCTTATTGAAAAATAAATATTCTTGAAAGATTCTACACCGAGAAACTTTCTCCGCACCCACAAGTGCCTTTTACATTAGGATTATTGAACTTAAACGCTTCATTAATCCCTTCTTTAGCATAATCAAGCTCCAAACCCGCTAACGTTGCTACATTCTCATCAGCAACAACAACCTTCACACCGAATGTTTCAAACACAGATTCACCTTCTTTTAGTTCATCCGCATAATCGATTGTATAAGCAAAGCCAGAACAACCCGAAGGTTTAACGCCTAACTTTAATCCTATACCCTGCCCACGTTTATCTATTTGTTTTTGAATCTGCTTTGCAGC
>CAYWLM010000128.1:0-6728 GCA_964459125.1 uncultured Methylomonas sp.
ATTAATGAGCCGGAAATATTATGCCATATACTAAATATTGCTCCTGGTAGTGCGGCTGCAGCAGAAAAGTATTGCATGGCCAGGGCGACACTTAAACCTGAGTTTTGCATGCCTACTTCTATGCTGACAGTACGACAGGTAACAAGGTCATATTTTAATAATCTGGGGATAAAGTAGCCTGCCGTCATACCTGATAGATTATGCAAAACAACTGCTACAATCACAGGCAGCGCAAGAGTGGAAATATTTTGCTGATTAAGTGCGACGATTATCGCGATAATAAGCACTATAGCCAGACTGGAAAAAACTGGAAAAATACCCTGTAGCTTGCCAATCAATTGCGCATAAAATGAATTAATCGCCGTGCCTGCTAACACGGGTATTAATACGATAAATAATATACTGCGCATCATGCCGACAACGGGAACTTCAACACTCTGATGCAGATAAATATAGCTTAATAAAGGCATGGCCAGAACCGCACACATGGTTGATGCCATGGTGATTAATATGGATAAGGCCACATTTGCTTTGGCTAAATAACAAATCACATTTGAGGCTGTTCCGCCCGCACTGCAGCCTACTAATACTAGACCTATGCTTTGTGCTGCTGATAATTGTAAAGCTTGTGCCAGCAGATAGGCGAACAGTGGCATCAAGGTGAATTGAATGCCTAAGGTTAACAATATAACCAGTGGCTGTTTAAGCGCTGCTGCAAAATGCCGCCAGTTTAATGTCATGCCCATAAATAACATGACTACAGCTAGCAAGGGAATAATCGCTCCTTTGGCAGCAACAAATATAGCGGGATATAAATAGGCTATAGATGATAGCAGCAATGCAGCGATGGGAAATAAAGCTATCAATTTATTATTTATTACTATTGCAGATCAGACTTACCAAGGCATTACTTTACCATGATAATTAATAAAACATCCTGTTTGTGAGAGGCTGAATTTTGCTATTTGCTCACGCATACCCGCAATACTTTCATCGACGTCTATCAAACCATTCGGACCGCCCATATCTGTTCTGACCCAGCCCGGATGAAAGATGATGACTCCGGTTCTCTGCTGACGAAAATCAAAAGCAAGACTTTTCATTGCCGCATTTAACGCCGCTTTGCTGGATCGATAGAGGTAACTTCTGCCACTGGTATTATCAGTTATGCTGCCCATTAAACTGCTTAAAGCAACAAATAGCCCCTGCTCACTTAAGGCCAGATTGCTGGCAAATACTTCCGCCAGTTTTACAGCAGCGAATACATTCACTTCCATTACCGTGTGCCAATGCTGATAATCTATAGTGCCAAAACTATGACGATCACCATAAATACCTGCATTAGATATCAATACGTCTATAGCCGTACCTTTTAGTTCTGCCGCAAGAGCTTCTATTGGCTGATGATTCTGCACATCTAACTGGACTATACGAATGCCATTATAATTGCCTGCCATTTGCGCCAGTGCTGTTGCTTTTTCAGGATTGCGACAGCAGGCAATAACATCCCAGCCAGCCTGTGCATATTGTCGGATAAATTCCAGACCCAGGCCACGATTTGAGCCGGTAATCAAGACTGTTTTCATAAGCGTTGTTCTCGTTTCTTTGCTTTATTGCGCGACATGCACAGAGTGAAGGAAAGTGTAGACATTTGCCTAACTATTGCGTGGATGACGAGTTTTATTGGCTGCCGGAACAGTACAAATAAGCCCTCACCTATAAAGCATTAAATTAATTATTCATGTGTAAAAGCCTACTCCCCAATAATCGCTATACCTGTAGTTTTAAAACTGCGAACCAAAGCTAAACTGGAAGGCCTGTATCTGATCACCTTCCTGACTATTCAGAGGTATTGCATAGCTGACCTGTAAAGCACCAAAAGGCGATAACCATTTAGCCGCCATACCGGTTGAATACCTAAAGTCAGAAAAAGAAAAACCAGGTCGGATAGTTTCTAAATTACCATTAGCATCCTGCTGGGCATAAGGACCCTGAATAGATCCAAAATCAAAGAATGCCATTAAACGTACTGACTCTACATCTGACATAAATGGAATAGGGAAAATAAGCTCGGTATTACCTATTATTTTAATATTACCACCGTAAGGCCGTGCCTGGCCTGTACCACAAGGATTATCAGTTATAGGAGGATTACAGTGATCTTGAGGACCCAGGGTGTTATCGCGCCAACCCCGTACTGAATTTACACCGCCTCCAAAATAGTTTTCAAAAAATGGCAAACTATCGGTACCACCAAAACCATCCCCATAAGCAACTGATCCCATAACTTTGATCACCAGATCTTTTGCGATACTAAAATAATGCTGATCTTTTGCACTGACTTTGTAATAGGTCAAATCACTACCCGGGATAGTGACTAAACCTGAAAGTCGTTGCTGGCTACCTTCGGTTGGAAAAATTGGCTTATCCAGCGTATCCCGCACCCACCCTAGAGTAATTGGAAAGGTTAAAAAACTATCTCCATTTTGCTCTATCCACAATGGTAATTCAGGTGCTGCATACTGTCCTTCTTTTAATGTCGTATGTTTAATATCTATACCAAGATTAATACGTTGGTTTTCGTTGATTGGAAAACCCAAATTGGCCCCACCACTAAAGACATCGGTTAAATAATTTGAAATATTGGCAGCTTCTCCATTGGTTTTCTTATATAACAAGTTATAACCAAGGCTTACCCCATCACGCGTAAAATATGGGTTGGTAAAACCTAAGCTGTAGAGAGTCGAAACATTACTTTTATTAAAGTTAACACTGACTCGTTTACCCGAACCAAAGATATTATCCTGAGTAACACTGGCATTGTAGATAATACCCTGAGTTTGCGAATAACCGATACCGGCCATTAAATTACCTGAGGACTTTTCAGTGACTGAAAAGTTCAAATCCAGCTGGTCACGCGTACCAGGAACTTTAGGTGTTTCTATACCCACATTTTCAAAATATCCGAGGCGGCTCAATCGTTCCTTAGAGCGTTCAATTTTAAGTGAAGATGCCCAGGCTCCTTCCATTTGACGCATTTCTCTGCGCAACACTGCATCGCGAGTTTTGATGTTACCATGCATGCTAATTCGTCGGACATAGGCTCGATCTGCAGGATCTATAAAAAATGTTATATCGACTATTTTGGTGTCATTATGAATATCAGGCACCATATTCACATTGGCAAATGCGTAGCCCTCTTCACCTAATCGATCAGAAATAGCTTTAGAGGTCAGCGTTGCATTTTTACGCGAAAAAATCTCTGTCGGTCCTACCTGTAACAGTGCAATAAGCTCCTCTGGAGCAACCACTAAATTACCACTTAGCTTGACGCTACCCAAAGTAAACAAATCACCTTCTTCTACATTGACTACCACATAGATATCTTTTTTATCGGGAGTGATTGAAACCTGGGTAGACTTAATGACAAAATTAATATAGCCACGGTCCAGATAATAGGAACGTAAGCGCTCCAGGTCAGCGGCTAATTTCTGCTTGGAGTATTGATCATCTTTAGTATAAAAAGACAGCAATCCGGTAGTGTTTAATTCAAAATTCTTTAATAAATCTTTTTCAACAAAAACCTTATTGCCAATAATATTTATAGATTTAATTTTAGCAACGGCACCTTCTGAAATATTAATATTAATACTGACTCTGTTTCTTTCCAGAGGTAATACCTCAGTATCAATTTTTAAGCTATATTTACCATGACTAAAATATTGGCGCCTTAATTCCTGCTCTACCTTATCCAGAATTTGTCGATTGAAGACCTTCCCTTTAGCCAATCCAATGCTAGTCAACGCAGTTAATAAATCATCAGTTTTCAGGTCATCATTCCCTTCTATCTTAATTTCAGCTATGGATGGACGTTCCAGTACCTCAATCAACAATACATCGCCTTGGCGACTCATAGAGATATCACGAAAAAAACCGGTTTTAAATAAAGCCCGGATGGCGGGTGCTATATTTTTATACAGCAGCTCTTCACCTATATTGACCGGCAGGTAATTGAACACCGTACCGACAGATATCCGTTGCAGGCCTGTGACACGAATATCCTGTACGATAAAGCCTTGTTCTTCACTATGTACTACTGAAGAAATTAACAATAAAAGCAAAAATATGGGGAAGAAAAATTTAAATTTCATGTACAAGTTTATGGCAGAAGAAAATCCGTAAAAAAACAAAAATCTGGCTCATTAAGCATTTTCAATAGGAAATGCTAAAACCTCGTCGATATGATTTTTTTCACTTATTATCATTAATAATCGATCTAAACCTATAGCAATACCAGAACAATCTGGCAAGCCACTTTGCAGGGCCGCTAGCAAGCGTTCGTCCTTGTGCACTTTTACTGCGCCATTTCTATCCCGCAGCAAGATTTCCTGATCAAAGCGACTTCTTTGTTGTGCTATATCCGTTAGCTCATAATATCCATTGGCGAGTTCTATCCCGTCTATAAAGACTTCGACTCGTGCCACTGTGAGTGGATTATCGAGATTCAATCGCGCCAGTGAAGGCAAACACGCCGGGTAGTCAAAGACCATACATAATCCGGTTTTACCTAAATGCTGCTGCACACTATGACTAAATAAAAAGTCCAGCCAGGCAGGATGATCATCGGCACACAGCCGAATTGCCTCCGGGAAACCCAGTTTTTCAGCGACGCGGCTATAGGCACTTAAATTAAATTGTAGCGCATTTAATCCCGTATACTGTAGAAAAACATCAGTATAGCTTATGCGTTCTGCCGGATCTGGAAAACGTTCGGCAGGTAAAAACTGGTTTAATAACAACTCTACATCATCCATCAAACGTGATAAATCATAGCCCACCCTATACCACTCTAGCATACTGAACTCAGGATTGTGCAGTCGTCCTGACTCGGCTTTTCTGAATGCTTTTGTGATCTGATAAATAGACCCTATCTGTGCTGCTAACAAACGTTTCATGGCAAACTCAGGCGATGTTTGCAGGTATAAAACAGGCTGATTTCCTGGCAACTGACTGGTGGAAAAAAAATCTAAATACGGGTCAGTTCCAATCGCCTGGCAAAGTATCGGGGTCTCGACTTCGAGAACATTTTCAGCATAGAAAAAACTTCTGATCTCGTGTAATAGTCCGGCCCGTAAGCGGATAAGCTCTAATGAGCAACTAGGTTGCCAGGTAGTTGTCATTGTGTAATCACCTTGTACTGGAGCGCAATAGCTAAAGCTATTTTACTGCCTGAAATACATACAACTTAAGCTTTTGCCCGTGAAACATAATCACCGGTACGCGTATCAACTTTTATCAACTCACCAATCTGCACAAATAAAGGCACTCGCACTACAGCTCCGGTTTCTAGTGTTGCTGGTTTACCACCGCCACCCGAGGTATCGCCTTTTAGACCTGGGTCAGTTTCTGTTATTTCCAGGTCTACAAAATTGGGTGGTGTCACGCTAATCGGTGCATCATTCCATAAAGTCAGGATACACATGGCCTGATCTTTTAACCATAATTTTGCTTCGGCAACCGCATTTTCATCCGCTTGATACTGCTCGAAAGAAACCGGGTCCATAAAATGGAAAAATTCACCATCATTGTACAAATATTGCATGTCCAAATCGATAACATCCGCCCCTTCCAGAGACTCACCCGATTTAAATGTACGCTCAATCACTCGCCCTGTTTTTAAATTTCTTAATTTAACACGGTTAAAGGCTTGCCCTTTTCCTGGCTTAACAATCTCATTCTCGATAATGGAGCAGGGATCACCATCCATCATTAACTTTAATCCACCTTTAAACTCACTGGTACTATAACTTGCCATTTGTATCTCTGCTGATTATATGCTTAAAATTTTGTTATTATACCTTGCATCTATTGGTTCCTGCAGAATAAAGATTATTTAACTCTATGACGGCTCACTTATCTACCTGGCAACAAGAATTGACTTCAGCCTTTAGCAAACCAGAGGACTTACTTCTGTATCTAGACATTGATTCTCAAGCATTCTCCCATCTGGCCAGGCATGATTTCGCTATGCGCGTGCCTTTAAGTTATGCCAATTGCATGCAAAAAGGCAAGCTAGATGACCCTCTACTTATGCAGGTTTTGCCTATTGCTGATGAGCTCAGTAATCCAGCCGAGTTTAAAGATGACCCTGTCGGTGATTTATCCGCATTGACTGAAAACTGCATTATTCATAAATACCAGGGACGAGTTTTATTAATTACCACAGGAGGCTGTGCAATTAATTGCCGCTTTTGTTTCAGGCGCAATTTTCCTTATGCTGAAGTACAATTAAATAAACACAAAGAAGCCACCGCACTTGGCTATGTTCAAAATAATTCTGCTATTCATGAAGTTATTTTAAGCGGGGGAGATCCCCTACTTTTAAGTGACCAAAGACTAAGTGATTTAATTAGCAAATTATCCCGTATTACGCATCTTAAACGCATACGCATTCATACTCGCCTACCTATCGTTCTGCCCGCACGCATTACTCCTGAACTCATATCGATATGCAAAAATTCACTCATCCCCATTATTGTGGTCACGCATTGCAATCATGCTAATGAACTGAGTGAGCAAGTAATAACTGCATGCAGGGCATTAAAGCAGCGAAATATTACTTTATTAAACCAATCAGTGTTATTAAAAGGTGTTAATGATAATGCGCAAGTATTGCAATCTTTAAGTGAACAGCTTTTTGCCGCCGGGATCTTGCCTTATTATTTACA
>CAYWLM010000129.1:0-6619 GCA_964459125.1 uncultured Methylomonas sp.
ACATGTTTTTTTGTCTGTTGGGTAAAGGTGTTACGACGTGCCCAACAACGGATAGCGCTGCATCTTAGTTGGGCGCGCTAATAAGCGCTCTGCCCAACCTACAAAAAATGAGTCTCTTGTTAAAATCATAGCTAAACAGGTAACCCACTTATTACGTCAATACCATCTATTAGCCGTGATTTACCAACCGCTCTGATTTGATCTGGCAGATGCGATGGCTAACCCCGTACAAATTTTTAAGAGTTTGTATCCACAGCGATATAATTTAACCACTGTGCAGCTGATTTTTTAGTCTTACTGTAGCTCATTGCTTTTTTAAATGTGTTTTCAGCGGATTTTAATTGCCCGGTTTCATAATAGCTCATGCCAAGCAAAATATAAGCCTCACCTGTTTGTTTCAGGCCACCTTTTTCTAGTGCTTTATTGATAGCACTTATGGCAGCCGGCCACATGTCCTGCTCAACATGAATCCGGCCAAGTTGTAAGTAAAGTTCACCTTCTGGGTGTAATGCAGAGGCTTTCTCTAATGCATTAATGGCTTGTTTATATTCTCTAGCGAGGGTCCATGCATTAGCAAGTATTTCCCAGTTCTGGCTATTCTGTTTTACGTTTTTGGATTCCAGCTCTTTGTTTAAAAGTGTAGCGCCCTGATAGGGTTGTTTGGTGTACAAGAATAAATTAAATAACTGTAATATTTCAGATTCAGACCGGATATAGCCTTTTTTATAAGCCATATAATTCACAGTCAGGGCATTGGTGTATTGTCGTAATTGCAGATAAACCGAGCCTAATTGATGCCAATAGTCTTTTTTATCGGGGAACTGTGCGACCAACATACGCAATATATTGGCAGCAGCCGAGTAGTTTTCCAGTTGGTAATGCAATGCCAGGTTGAGTTGTAACCAGCTTTCATTGGGTTGTTTAGAATGCGAAATAGCATATTCAATATAGGGCAAAGCTTTGCGATATTTTTTTAATTGCGTGTAGGCATTGGCTATTAACACGCGTACTGGTATGTTCTTGGTATCAGTGCTTTTTTTTAACCAGGGATCCAAGGTATCGACTGCTTTCTGGTATTGGTCAGTGGCCATATACAACTGACCTAAATTAAGCAATGATTCCAGCTGTAGGTCTTCAGTCAGTGCCTTTGTTGCCAGTGCCTGCTCTAAAAGTTTTGTAGATTTTTGATATTGGTTCTCTAGTGCATAAACCGATGCCAGACTGCGTAGAGTAATGGCCTGTTCATAACTATTATTATCTAGCTCAGGTAAGACTTTCAGTAATTTCGCACGTGCTTCAGAGTATGCATGTTTGCCTATTAGCTCTTCGGATTTGTTAAGCTGTTTGTATAACCAGGGAGAAATAGCAGTGGATTTTTCTGCTGCTTCCTTAGCCTGTACATTGAGGCAAAGGATGAGACTTATTACTCCGATTTGCAGACTTTTACTAATAATATTATTCATCGGGATAGTTTAAACTCCAGAGTCTGTACTGCCCTTTGTTCATAGGCTTCGCCAGCAATAACATGGGGCTTGAATTTCCAGCGCATGATTGCTTTCAGTGCTGCTCTATTAAAGATGGAGCCGGGTTGCGAACCGACTACGACCGCGTCTTTAACAGTCCCTTCTGTAGTAATGGTAAATTCAATTTTTACCCAGCCCTCAATACGTCGGTTTGCGGCACGCATTGGGTAAGTTGGGGGGATTCTTACTAAAGGAATGACATTCGTACTGAGTTTTCCACTACCTACACCCACCTGTACCCCGGTTAAAACAGACGCGTTAAAACTATTGGTTTGTAAGGGGATATCCAGATTTGGCATATCCATATCAGGTACGGTTGTTTGTGATATTGTTGCGTTATGCATTTGCATTTTAGGCTGTACAGGGCGCTTTTGAGGTTTTGGCTTTTCAGGCACTAGGCGATCTTTGCTTTGAATTTGCGTGTCACGTTTTAAGCGGACAAATTCAGACATGTGCAGAGTATCCGTTTTTTTCAGGCCTTGCTGATTATTGCTGATCATATATTGCATTGCCCAGAATAAAGCCAGGGCAATGGCTATGCCTGTGAACAATGAAATGGCTATACGAATCACTTTGATTCCGTCTCCGTGGCAATGGCGGCATTCATAATGCCAGCCAGGCGAATCTGGTCCATAACCTGTACCAAAGCATCAGTTTTTGTTTCTCTGTCTGCAGCAATAATAACCGAGCCTAGTGGATTTTCAGCATGCAGGCGTGAGACATTGGCGCGCACTGCACGTATATCAACCAGACGTTTATCTATCCAGACATCACCATTGGCTGTAATGCCAACAATTATATTGCCCTGTATTTTGGTTTCTGCTGTTTTTGCGCTGGGGCGGTTAACATCGATACCTGATTCTTTAACGAACGAAGTGGTTACGATAAAGAAAATAAGCATGATAAACACGATATCCAGCATGGGAGTCATATCGATATCAGCATTTTGTTCGGATGAGGAGCGGTTGGTTCTGCGACGCATAGTTTTTATCTCTGATATATCAATCGTAGGTCGAATTAGCTTGTCTAATGTAGCTAATCTGCCAATTTATTTGTTGTAGATGTGGAAAAAAGGCTGTACTTCTTTAATGGTATTTTAATAAATCTGCCAGATGATGAGATTCATCACTAACACGATCCTCTATCAATTTACTGAAATACAGTCCGGATATAGCAATGATCATGCCTGCCATAGTAGTTATTGTCGCTTTAGAGATGCCTGCCGCCATGGCTCGTGCATTACTGGTGCCAGTGACCGCCATAACATCAAAAACCTGGATCATGCCGGTTACTGTACCCAGCAGTCCCAGTAAGGGGCATAAAGCTATCAGCACTTTTATAATGGGTACGCCACGGTTCATCTGGATTAATAACTCAGAAATCAAGGCCTGGCGGATAAATAAAGCAAAAGCAGAGCCTTTATCCTGGCGCTGATTCCATTGATCCAGACAGGCAGATTGTAAATGCGGATAATTTTGTTTAAAAAATATTAGGCGTTCGATTATCAGACACCAAAGACATATGGCAACACCTAAAATCAGCCATAAAACATCACCGCCTGAGTAGAGGAAATCGCGTATATCTTCTAAAAATGCGAAATGCTCCATGATTATTTCCCCGTACGTCTACTCATAATGCCGGCGCTTTGTTCATCCAGAATTTGGACCAGAATCTTGCTGCGGGAGGCTATTAAGCTGTGCAGGAATAATAAGGGAATGGCAACAGTCAGCCCTAACATGGTGGTGACCAGCGCTTGAGAAATACCATCAGCCATGAGTTTAGGATCGCCGGTGCCAAATAAACTAATAGATTGAAAAGTAGCGATCATCCCTGTTACGGTTCCTAACAGACCAAGTAAAGGCGCAACGGCGGCAAGCAGCTTGATCATGGGCAAGCCTTTCTCCAGACTAGGGACTTCACGGGTAATAGCTTCATCCAGGATCAGTTCTAGAGTGGCAGAGTCCTGTGTCGGACTTTGTTCAGTGGCTGTCAGTATGCGTCCTAAGGGGTTGTCATCAGATGCTATCTCATTATGCATTTGCAGTTTCATTTTATGCCCGGTGGTAGCCAGAATAATGAGGCGTAATATGGCATAAAGAAAACCGATGACACCCAGAGTTATAATAATATAGCCAACTACTCCTCCTTGCTGAATGCGCTCCTCGGCATCTGGTGATTGAATTAACATGCTCAACATAACTCCGCGAGTCGGATCGATAGCAATAGGCGCTTGACTTGCTTTTGAATTGTTAAAAGGCTTAAGTAAATCAAGGTATTTGTCTGCCGGTTGCCGCGCCAGGCTGGTGAGTATTTTTGCATCTGAATCGAAGTTTAAATATCCACCATTGGCGAATGCATTAAATGCGCCGATACGTGTGATGTCAGCTTCTTGCCGTGTGCCGCCTGGAATCTGGATTTCCTTTTTAAAGCGAACAACTTTGCCCGATTCAGTCATCTCCTGTTGTAAGGTAAACCACAGATTTTCCAGTTGACTAATAGTCGGCAGCGCCTTGTTTTCGATGATGTCGTTCAGCTTGTCGGCTCGATCAGGGTATTGTGCCGAGATCAGTGAGTGATTTAAATCTGCCTTTAAGTCCGCAGCAGTTTGTCGAACGACACCAAATAACTCGCCCAGATCACCACTACGTTCGGTTAATTGTGCTTCGAGTTTAGCCAGTATTTCTTCATTTTGTTCTAAATTAGATTTTAACTGGCTACTGAGTTTTTCCTGTTTCTGCAGTTCGGTTTGAGCCGCTTTTAATAATTGCTGCTGGGTCTGTTTCTCGGCAAGAAATTCGGTTTCGCGGGCCTGATTGATTTTGCGCTCGACTATCTGTCTCTGTTTAATATCTTGTAATAGCTGGTCAAGATCCTGATTTCCAGCCCAGGCATTATTAGTAAGTAGCAAGACGAGGATAAAGTTGCTGACTAATCTCATAGTTTAGCCTCAGTTGCTGTCTTAATCGGTAAGGTTAATAAATCGGGTGCCGCTTCTTTTCGTGCTATACGTAATCCCTGACGGATCGGGTTGCGAAATTTAGAAGATAGCGTTTCCCAGCTGTTATTTGAGCTATTCCAGTATCCAGTTTCACTGCCATCAAGGCGCTGATAGTACAAGGCAATACGGCCGATACGTAAAAAATCTACGGCGCTGATTTTACCCTTTAATTCAATATTGGCGCGATAAGCCTCAATGGTATTACCGTAGTCATTTTCGATTTGGTAGGCTTCAAGAATGCGGCGAAATTTTTCCGCATTTGAGACGTCAGCTCTGGGTATCATTTCTTTCAATTGGGTAATACGGTGCTGACGTTCTTCCGGTAAGAAAGGCAAATCCAGTTGCACAAATTGCTCAAGGCTCTGTTGCATGTCTAGAATAAGCGGCACAATTTCACGTTGCGTGGTTTCTATTTCATCTAATTGCTGCTGGAGTGATAGTTTTTCTGTTTCCTGTGATTTGAGTAATTCCTGCAAGTGCTTATTATAGGTTACCAAGGCCTTGGTTTCGCGGGTTGCCGAACGATATTGTTCTAACATCGTACGGCTCCGATCATCTAAACCATCAATTTTCTGTTGCGATGCTATGGCACTTTTCTGGGTAGTATTTTCGATTTGTATCGTTTTAGAAAATGCATCGGCAAATATAGCAGGGATGTAACTTAAACCGAGCGCTGAGGATACTAAAAGTAGCTGGAATTTACGGGATACAAAAAGCATATAAAGACTTTATTAAATTAGAAAATAATAAACTTTAGCACAGCCAGTGTAAAAAACAATAGGTCATATCACCTACTGGGGTGCCTGCTAGTTCAGATATATTCGGATATAAAAAGTCTTTAAAAGGTTCGATGTGCCAATCAGAGTTTTGGGCTGATTGTATCAGCCCTTAAATCTAAAGAGGTGACTGCTTACAGTGAATCGCTGATGGTACGATTATAAAAAGGCCAGGTTTTTACATGTAGATATTTTCTGATCGGCGTTTTAATAACCGATACACATAATACAATAGAAAATAAACACCACACTGCTGCAAACTCATTTGGATCATCGGTAGTTACATCTGAAATCCAGGGACCCACGACATAGTGAAAGGCAACAAAGCGCCATGAGCCATAAATAAGCGGCATAACAAAGGCAGCTAAAATATAGGCAAACACATGCAAGCCCCATTCATAACCAGGAAACCAGGAGACTGGTGGAGACATAAGACCGTTTAATGGCATCTGCCATGCGATATGCCATGCACCTGAAACAGAGCAAATTTGATCGCCACAAAAACCTTCTGTGCCAATAATACACAGGCCTGCCCACGCAAATGGAAACATTTTAACAATTATCGCTACGGCAGCAACCGCGCATAAAGTATAGACTGTTGTTCTTATTTTTAGTTTGACACTTTCAGGGATAAAATACATTGCAACCATATTGACGAAAAACGGCTGAAAGGCAACATGCAGATAGCCAAACAGCGTGAGCACCTGATTCATTGGCGAACTACATTCATCTATATAAACATAGGTTGCGGCTTGCAATAACTCCATCAATGCAAAATAAGTTAGTGGAATCCATAATTCTTTTGATTCTCCTTTGACTGCAATATACGCAGCTGTTCCCAGCCCGACTACGGCTAAAACAGCCGACGCTTCACCACTCCAACACATACCTAAACCTCTAGTTATTACTTCCTGAAATCATTGCTTCAGGTTTTATTGTTATTATAAAAAACATCAAATTATACCTTATCTCTACTTGATAAAACCTATTAATATTGTGTTATTATTCAGTGTTAAGGCAAAATTAATGAGTATTTTAAGCAAGATAATTTTGCTTTGTGCTCATGTTAAGTGTGGGAACTATATCTATTTATCATCCAAATTAGATGCAAAGTGAAAATTTATACTAAAATAGCTATTTATTTTTCAGATAGCATTTAAGGAATAAGCACAAGCTATGTCAGAAATCAGTTCTAGCGATAGTCTTATCGCCATACAACATTTAAAAACCTATATTGGTGAACAAATTATTGGTCAGGATGTTTTAGTCGAACGCATGCTAATTGCCCTGCTTGCTGATGGGCATATATTAGTCGAAGGCGC
>CAYWLM010000130.1:0-6579 GCA_964459125.1 uncultured Methylomonas sp.
AAATAAATAGTGCTTTCATAAGTATCCATAAGATAAATAGAAGAAAATAACCAGATCATCAATATATCAGCATCCTTGAACCTTAATCAACCCGGGCTTGTTTAAGCAAAACAGTCATCTTTCCCGCAAAGTTTTAAGCGGGAAGCTGTTTGTAATCCTCCAGATTGCTGCTAACAAACTGCAGTAATGAGGGATTAAATAGGCGTATTTCTTAACCGTTAATCAACGTTTCCAGAATAAACCATAAAATAGATGGGACAGCCCAGTATATAAGAAAAAAACATCAAAAGAATTATCAATTTCCAGATGATTGATCTGTGCGTAAAATTTCAGCTCGCCCGGTATTAATAGCAAAAATATACCGACAAGAACCAGTTCTGTATAACTACGTTTTATAAAACAAAAGCCGAACACTGAAAACTCCGCTAGAACCATATAAGCCAACATGATTTTTAGATTATTAATCAATGGATTGTGAAAATTATCCCCGGTATTTAAAAAACTTTCATTCCCAACCATAGCCATAACAGCAGCCATAACAGCAGCCATAAAACTAATTAAAATTGCCAGGTAATAATTAGCCTCAATAGCATATTTCAGCGCATTTTTAACATATTTAAATCGAATAGAAGCGATAGTACTCATAAATATACACAATAAAAAAGAACCCTTCTGAAAGTAATGCCTCAGAAGGGTTGCTGGAGAAGAATCTTAATCATCAAGGAGATGCAGTAACCGCCTATACAGTTAGCTTTAGCAAACAGCCTACTCCCCTAAGCCACTAAACCATCTTCAGCGATTTTATCTGCCGGCGCTGCTATATCATCTTTAGGATCATCTTTAGGCTCGACAATGATTTCAGGCTCAAGGACAGGGGCTGCCAAGACTTTACCTTCAAGCAACACATTAATCTGGCATTTATCAATGGTTTCCCAATCCATTAATGCTTGTGCCATATTGTGTAAAACGTCAATATTGCCTTTTAATATATCTTCGGCACGTTGATAGTTTCTATCGATAACTTTGCGCACTTCTTCATCAATAGTTTGCGCCATTTGCTCAGACATCGGTTTAGCCTGAGCGCCCATATAGCCGCCTTCACTATCACCGTAATCCATCGGTCCTAATTTTTCAGACAAACCCCATTTAGTCACCATACTCCGTGCTAGCTGGGTGGCACGTTCTATATCATTGGAAGCCCCGGTGGTCACTTTGTTTTTACCGTAAATCAATGCTTCGGCAATACGTCCACCAAATAGCCCGGATATCTGGCTTTCTAACTTGTCTTTACTAGCGCTGTAAGTATCACGCTCGGGTAAAAACATGGTAATACCCAAAGCACCTCCGCGTGGCATAATGCTGACTTTATAAACCGGATCATGTTCAGGCACATGACGACCGACAATGGCGTGCCCCGCTTCATGATAGGCAGTCATCAGTAAATCTTCTTTACGCATGACCATAGAACGTTTTTCGGCACCCATTAATAATTTATCGCGTGCTTTATCTAAGTCATTCATAGTGACGATACGCTTATTATTACGGGCAGCCAATAATGCACCTTCATTGATTAGGTTAGCCAGTTCAGCACCAGAGAAACCTGGTGTGCCGCGAGCTAAATCCCTGATATTAACATCCTCAGCCTGGGGTATTTTTTGAGCATGGACTTTGAGTATTTGCTCACGGCCTTTGATATCAGGCAAACCGACATGTATTTCACGATCAAAACGACCAGGTCGCAATAATGCCTTATCCAGAACATCGGAACGGTTGGTTGCCGCAATAACAATAATGCCTTCATTACCACTGAAACCGTCCATTTCTACGAGTAACTGGTTTAAGGTTTGTTCCCGTTCATCATTACCGCCCCCGCCTGTTCCAGCGCCACCGCGCTGACGACCGACAGCATCAATCTCATCAATAAAAATAATACAGGGAGCACGTTTTTTAGCCTGCTCAAACATATCACGCACACGTGATGCACCCACACCAACAAACATTTCTACAAAATCGGAACCCGAAATAGAGAAAAAAGGCACGCCTGCTTCACCAGCAATGGCTCGTGCCAACAGGGTTTTACCTGTACCCGGCGGACCGACCAACAATACGCCATGCGGAATCTTGCCGCCGACAAATTCATATTTGGAAGGTCCTTTCAGGAAATCAACAATTTCCATGACGTCTTCTTTGGCTTCTTCTACGCCTGCGACATCAGCAAAGCCGACTTTAATCTGGTCTTCTTCTAATAATTTGGCTCGGCTTTTACCCATATCCATTTGTCCACCCCCTACGCCACCACCACCGCGTTGCTTACGGGAAAAATACACCCAAACCCCAATCAAGAGCAACATCGGCGCCCAGGATATAAAAAGCTCCATCAATATTGAGTTTTTTTGAGGTGTTGCGACCTTAATCTTGACATCATATTCCAGAAGTTCATCAATCAATTTTGGATCATTAGGATTATAAGTAACAAAGCGTTCACCGTTACGCTTATGACCACTAATTTCATCACCATCAATATTCACTTCGGACAAAGCACCTATGTGTATATCTTTAATAAAATCTGAATAGGAAACAGCGTAATTCACATTATTGTTTTGCATAGTTATTCTGGAAAAAACAGAAAACAAAACTACGCCTATAGTTATCGAGACTAACAGTTTAATAATACGAGAGATCATCATCTACCCCTTACTGTTGTTTGGAAAAATACTTAAAAAAATCTGAATTAGGCTCTAAAAGCATGGTATCTTCAGAATTTTCAAAAGCAACTTGATAAGCACTTAAACTACGATAGAAAGCATAAAACTCTTCATTTTTACCATAACTATTGGCATAAATCTGAGCCGCTTGGCGCATCGCCGCGCCCGCGTATTTTTTCTGCGTCTCGAAAGGCATTGGCGAGAATAATGTCTTTCTCTTTATCCGCCTGAGCACTAATTTGCTCAGCTTCCCCCCCCTGAGAACGAAATTCACGCGCAACACGCTGCCGTTCTGCTTCCATGCGTCGATACTCAGAACTACTGACTTCATCCGGTAAATCAATGCGTTTAATACGAATATCAATCAGCTGAATGCCATATTCTGCAGCAATCAGTGATAATTTAGTCATTAATAGCTGACGTAAATCACCACGATCTTCTGACACCAGTTGATTAATAGTGCGTAAGCCAAATTCGCTACGCATTGCATCCTTCATAATTTGATCCATCTTAAATTGGCCTGATACTGATCACCCCCCATCGTGGTGTAATAAGTATTCACACCACCAATTCGCCACTTTACAAACGAATCGACAATTACATTTTTCTTTTCTGAGGTTAAAAAACGCTCTGATTTTACATCCAGGGTTAGTATTCACGCCAAAGAGCAGCCCATCCTTTTGACTCTAGATATTCAGGATTCAATGTCCAGAGCCTCATTGCCACTCCTTAAAACATAAGTCTTTACTAAACTGATTTTTTAATTTATTAAGTGCAGCATTTTGTATTTGACGCACACGCTCACGGGTTAAACCTAATTGGTCGGCAATATCTTGTAAGGTCATTTCTGGCGTGTTTTCTAAACCAAATCGACGACTTATAACATCTGCTTCTCTAGTACTTAATATTTCAATTGCACCACGTAAAGAATTTTGCAAATCAGCAGTCAGTAAACTATTAAGTGGCTGAGGATAATGGTGTTGCTCTAGCGTACCCATTAATTCAGGCATACCCTCAGTGTCATCAATACTATGATTTAAAGACGTGATAGGCTGATAATTATTAACAATCGCTAAAACCTCTACTTCAGGAAGTTCACATATCTCAGCTAGTTTATGAATACTCGGCCATTGACTGGTTTCACTCAGCACGTTACTCATCGTTTTTAGTACCAGAGGTGCTTTTGCCGCTAGGTTGTATGGCAGACGTACGATTTTTTCCTGTCTCACGATAGACCGGGAAATAGTTTGCTTAATCCAATAACTCGCATAAGTGGAAAATCGAATGTCGCGCCGTGCATCGAATCGATCAACCGCCTTAATTAAGCCGACGTTGCCATCTTGTATTAAATCGTTAAAAGCAATGGAATGATGTTTATACTGTTTAGCCAGATAAGGCACTAAGTTCAAATTAAAATTAATTATCAACTGCCTTGCCGCAAGCATTTCTTGAAGTAAGGATTTCACAGAACTTAGCCAACTTTGAATTTCCCTACTGGCTAAAGACTTATCATATTTATCAACAACCGATAAACACACCTGCTGTAAAAAATTAGGTAAAAAATGTATCTCAGCTAAGTACAGTTGGCATTGCGCAATGACTAAGTCTGAACCTTCGTCATCCTGAGTAGAGATTATTTCTTGAAAACAACTAATTAACTTGCTTTCAATTTGTTTAGCAGTATCCTGTACAAAGTTATCATCTTGTACAGCCTGTTCGATATCACTTTTATTTTGATTAAGTAATTCGGAGACTTCAATACCCTGTTTTTGAGCAACAAAAAATACCTCAGCGATTGCCTGCAAACCTAGCTTTGAATAAATCAATTGTTTACTCAGCTGGGCCCGGGCTTGATCCATTTGCTGAGCATGCTGAGTTAATTGATTAGGGCTAAGTGCGCTAAATTTTATGCTTTCACAACTCTCAATCATCGCGACTGCTGATTTAAAATCGTTGTCTAATATAGCCATACTGGAGTCATCGTCATTCGCAGAAAAACTAGCTAACTTTTTTCTGTGCGTGCTAATAATCGCATTACTCACTGGCTTTGAAAGCATTCCAGATGGACTTCCCTGGATAAAACAATCTCGCTCAGAAGTGACGTAATTGATAGAATCAGGACATTGATAATTATTATTTTGGATCATCGTTGCTTGCCTTTTTATAATTTCTACATAGAGACAAATAAAATATTAGCTCTAAAAGAAAATAATCTATTGGCTTTAAATTTACTACTTTGTACAATGTTTGTCAAAGATAATACATAAACAAATCATAAACAAATGTATACAATCAAAACAGTCACCGCAATGACGGGTATTAGCACGGAAACATTAAGGGCGTGGGAAAGACGTTATGCAACTGTCACACCTGCGCGAGATGAACAGGGTAGAAGACTTTATTCGCAAGCAGATGTAGAACGTTTAGTATTACTTGCAAATGCCACTCTCCAGGGCTTCACAATTAGCAAGATCAGCGGACAAAGTAAAGCTCAGTTGCAAGCACTTCTGGCAAATAATGAAGTCGTGACGGCTACCAATAACGAGGCACTATTTGCTAGTATTATGGCGGCTCTGAATGAATATCAAATGGGACGTTGCGAGGAATTATTAAAGCGCGCGTTAATTGCTATGGAACCTCTGCACTATGCACGCGATGTGTTATTGCCATTACTAAAAAGGGTTGGACAATTGTGGCATGATGGCAAATTAAGCATTGCTCAAGAGCACATGTTCTCAGCCTGTGTGAAACGTATTATTCTATGTATGACCAATAGCCTGCGATCATCATTTTCAGCAAATACGCCACGCATCATATTTGCCACCTTGAGTGGTGAAAGTCACGAGTTCGGTATTTTATTAAGCTCCTTATTAGCAGCCGGTCAGCGTTGCAACTGTTTTTATATTGGCACCGATTTGCCTTGGCAGGAATTATTAATAGCGAGTGAAAAAATTCAACCGGCAATTATCACCTTAAGCGTAGTCAATTATCCGCCAGGGTCTAATGTCATCGGCGATTTAACCAGTTTGGCTAATGAATTACCAACGAATATTCAATTGTGGATTGGTGGCACGGGTGCAGACTTTCTAAATCAACAGCAACAATTACCAGCGCGTTATTTATACACATCATCATTAGATGACTTCAACGCCCGAATTACCTGGGTAAGAGGCGATTAACAAGCCTATTAGGGCTAATACTGTTGACACAGGGATGGTGCAAGATATTGCGTAATAAGATAAGCGGATTAGATAGAATAAATATTGAAACATCAGCATGTTAAAAACATACGAGATTCCTGCTAAAGGCATGCAGGAAAAGCATAGGATGACGAAGTATAACTAAGAGTTATGGGTAATCACGAAAAATAAAGCCCTTTTAAAAAGGGCTTTAACCATAAGGCCTAAGAGACACTTTTACCAATAATCTCCAGTATTAGAAAAGCATCCCTCTAACCTGCAAAGAAATGTATCATCAAAAAATAATAAATCAAATTAACTTTGCCAGGATATAAGTAGTGCTTGAACGAAAACAAATATTTCCCTTTAAAAAACGGCGCACTATATTATATTAACGACTAATAAAACGCTTGAAGATTCAAAAGCCGTAATTTTGGTATAGGCCATGCAAAAAGAAACCAATGACAAAATAGCCGTTGGCATGGTTGCAGCTAAAAAGGTGGGCAGAAAACATTGCCCACCCTACATATCTATGCGCCTGTTTTCCTAACACGCCTGTGAAGCCAAAATCCTGCGCCATACTTTCGGGTATTATTAAACCCTCGTTCCTTAGTTCGCATTTTCAAAGCCGACCTACAGCATTATGAGTTTGTATCATATTCCTTTATGATTTCAGCTGCTTGCTCAGCTTGTTC
>CAYWLM010000131.1:0-6534 GCA_964459125.1 uncultured Methylomonas sp.
TGATGTGGATGATATGCGAGATTAAGTCTTTATTGGCTTATAAACAAGGGGCAGATGGTACCCAGATATAGCCAGAATCAAGCTCGCCAAATATTTGTCCTTGGTGCTGTATTGCATAGAGTCCTGCTATATATAGGCAAACAATAGAATCCAGAGCATCTTCATTACTTTTTAGAGCCTGCCCGTGTAATGATTCAATGTGAGATCTATTCATTATTTGACTAACTTGCTCATTTACAACTAACTTCAGGATCCTGCTGTTTTCAAGTTTGCGTAGTAATGCTACCAGCTTGATTTGTCCCGCTTTTTTTTCTGTCACTTTTCCTTTTTTATATTTTAGTCGCTTGCTTAGGGCAAAGATTTCAATAATAGACGGATGCGGGTAGCATTCAATCTGCCATTGCTTGCCTATTAGATGGTTAAATCCTGCCTTTAGTAGTTGTCTAGATAAATAGACACTATCAGCATTAGGATATAAGCTAGTATTAGACGCATGACAAGCAGCTCCTCTGCTGCCATATTCACGGCTAATCTCTCTTTCAGATGGGCGCATGCCACAGCTATTATTTATGATAAGAGATGCGTCAATTGCAATACCGCTAAGTCCATCAATACCACTAATAACTGCTAGTAAAGTTTCAATACTATAGACTGCAGGATATATCTGCTTAACCATTAATTTATCGTTAATGATTTCGCCGTAGGCAATTGCTGATGGATTTTTTTTGCTCTGCCAGGCTAAATCTATACCTGCTATAAGCATATGGATCTCGTGTATAGGCTATGTTATAAAGCTACTTAATATACATTATTCAGCTATAAGTAAAGCAAGTGCTTTATAATAGTTTACGTTCATTTCACATAAAATATTGTTAGTTTAAATGAAGAAACAAGCCTCGATTCATGATGTAGCGAAACATGACATAGAAGTTCAAGCCCTGTCCCTGCAAAATTCAGCTAATTATAAAGAAGCGATAAGGCTGTATAAGAAATTATTACAGACTTCTGAAAAGCTGTCATACCAGCAGAATCTTGCCTACTGTTATGTACAGCGAGCAAAAGATTTTGCTGTAAAAGGTATGTATAAGGAAGCTTTAGCGTTGTGGGAGAATCACCTTGCGTATACACACAGTCCCTATGCCGCTCAAGATCAATATATTATCTGGTTGATACAAACAAATAATCAGACGAAAATCGAGGCTAGCCTCAGGCAATTATCAGCTCCACAACTGGATACACAATATCCTGCACTGGCAAGGGTTCTGGGTTTACTTGTGCTTTCTGAACATCCGGAATTTGCCCACAGTTTGCCACAAGATTCTGTATTTATAGTACATTTTAATCTTGTTCAGACTGCACTACAGGCTTATCAGGAAAATAATACTGATAAACTCAACGAGACTTTACGACAGTTACCCTACCGCTCTGCCTTTAGAGATTTTCGCACCTTACTTAACGCTATAGTTGTTATGTCCGGTTCTGCTGCACAGTCGCAGACACTATTGGCCAGAATTCCCGCGAACTCCCCTTATGCACAGGCAGCAAAAATATTGCTTGCCTGTACCAGAGAAGGTGCTGAACTTGCCTGGCAACTTGTGCAAATAAATCATCAACAACGTAGATTTATTGCTGACATAAAAGGCTTGAATAAAAAACAGCAGGATTTTATTGAACACTTTAGCCGACAGCATGAAAAATTGTCAGACAAGGTACAATTTAATCTGGCAATTCAATATCGGTCATTGATAGACACTGAACTGGCAGAGCATTTTTGCCAGACATTATTGGCTAGCTATTCTGCTGGAAAGAAAGAGTTTAATAGGCACTTTGGCGAGGCCAGTGAATTTGAAGAAAACCGGGTTAAGGCCTTGCTCTGCGAACGGGATAATAATCTTTATGATGCCAGGTATTATTGGAAAGAGTGTAAAGACTTTCTGGATAATGAAGAGGCTGATAATGGTTTGAAAATTGCGTTGATTTTACAGCATATGGCAGCTAATGAACCAGAAGGAGAGATGCAAACCAGTTTATTGATTGATAGCGTGGAATATGATCCGCATAATCTTAATACTTATCTGCAAATTATCCATTACTTTAGCCAGCAGCAGGAAGCTTCAAAGGAGCATAAACAATGGTTAGCAAAAACCCTGGAACAGTTTCCGCAGGATGTAGAGGTTTTAACTCAGGCAGTTAAAGCAGCAACAAGGAACAAGACTTATAAAAAAGCCAGTCAATATGCCAGTAAAATATTAAAAATTGACCCGCTCAATACCTTTGCCAGACAAACGCTATTTTCCAGTTATCTAGCGCATGCGCGGCGTTTGATGCGCGAAAAAAGTTATCATCTGGTGGAAAAAGAAATTAGCAAAGCTGAACAGCTTAATATAGGCAAAGCGTATCTTAAGCAAGTGGAGTTAATGCGCGCGCTACTGTGTTTTGCCAATGACGATAAACAACAAGGATTGCAACGCATTAAATCTGTACTTGTTAATTTGCATGCCGATCCAGTCAACAGCCATTTTCAGGCGAATGTGGAAGCCTTACTCAATGGATTGCCTGTGGCTACTATTTTGCGAGCACTGCCAGAAATAAACGAGCATATATTATCTGCACAGGAATTGACTGAGCTTATTCAACAAATAAATCAGTACTCTAACGACCAGGAAAGCCGGGAATATATACATAAGGCACTGGATAAAATTAAAGCCCCGTTGAAAAAATCACTGACAGAACATGAATACGATGAAAAGCTGTTATTTAGTTTATGTCAGGTATTAGATACGGTAGAGCACTTCGAATTATTACGCCATTGTGCGAAACCAGCCCAGCTTAAATGGCAAACACCAATCTGGATGTATTATCGGGTTTATGCGGATAATAATGGTAATGCAGCAGAGTGTTCTGATATGGAAGTTAATCGTTTGCAATATGCCAATAATCAAGCTGCCGGGGATAAAGACTTTCCGACAGCCATATTGATCGATAAATTTCTGGATAGCTATTTCGATGCACATCCACAGAAAGCTGTCAGCTTTCTTGAGGGGTTATTCGGTGATTTTATGGACGATGACGATGATGAAGAATTCGATGACCCATTAACAGAGTTATTTGGTCATCTCTCTGATCGCGTGATGATAGATCTTAATACCAAGGCGGAATCATTAGTGAAAAAAATAACACCGGAAAAATTGTCTCAGGAGCTAGCTCAACGAGTGGGAAACGATAAGTCTCTGCTGTTTGCGATGATGGTAAATCCTGATATATTTTCGGCGCTAATAATACTTAAAGCTGCTGATGAATTACACCTTGATATTGGTGCAAATATTGATGATGTTATTGAACTTTTTGGCATTTCTGAGCAAAAAAACTCATTCCCATTTCCTTTTTAAGCGGCTATTCTACTATGCAGACTCCTTATCAAATACTTGATGTAGCTTTTGATGCCCGTGATGATGAAATTAAACAGGCATATCTACAACAAGTTAAAAATAATCCGCCTGATCGTGATCAGCACAAGTTTCAGATAATACATGATGCTTACACTGCCATTAAAGATCATAAAAGCAGAGTAAGTTATGACTTGTTCACTCTTCCGGTTGCTGATTTCAATGCTGTACTAGATAAAGCATTACAGACTGAGCAAGCTGCTACAGTGAACTCCGAGTCTTTAAACAAATTATTAAGTATTAGCATTGATGATGCTAGTTTATTAAATGCCTTTGCCAGCCCCGAGAAATAATGACTACAGAAGCACAGAAAACAGCATTGCTGCAAGAGTTTCAGAACTATCTGGAAGAGCAACAATCTGACCCATTTGGCAACGAGGAGCAGCCTGATCTGCATACTTTACTTGGTGAATTAACCGGTTTGAAAACGGAGGTAAAAGCAGAGTCCAGGCAATTTAAAAATACCCTGGACACGCTCGCCTCGGCTCTGGAAACAGTACAGACTGATAATAAGGCTTTAAGCTCCGAACTGTCAGTCAGTCTGCAACGCTATGAGCAGCAGCAAACGGAAGTTATGCGCGCAATGCTTATACAGCTGATTGATCTTTATGATCGCCTGGCTTCCGGGATAGGTGTTTTACAAAACTATCAACCGGTCAATGCGCTGTTTAAGCATACACAGAAAAAAGACATCCGTTTTATAGAGCAATTCAAAGCAGGGCAGTTGATGACCATCAAACGCTTTGATCAGTTATTGCACAGCTATCAAGTCAGGCAGATAGACTGCGTAGGCAAGCTGTTTGACCCTTTGTTTATGAGCGCAATAGAAATCGAGCATAAACCCAAGCTCGAAAATGGCATGGTAACTGAGGAATTACGTAAAGGGTTTATGCATAAGGATCAGGTTCTACGTTTGGCAGAAGTTAAAGTAAATAAAATACAGGCAGATTAGCAGATGAACGAAATTATTATAGGTATAGATTTAGGCACCACCAATTCAGAAGTTTCTATTGTTGAAAACGGCAAAGTTACCGTTATTAGCGATGCTGATAAAAAAATGCTGCCTTCATTTGTGGGCATGGATGATAACGGCCAGATTATTGTCGGTGAAACCGCTAGAAACCAGTATATAGTCTATCCAGAGAGAACCATAAAGTCGATTAAACGCCTGATGGGACAGGATACGCATGTAGTATTAGCGGATCAATCCTATACGCCACAGGAAATTTCCGCCATTATTCTCCAGCGCCTGAAAGTAATTGCAGAAAACTATCTTGGCAAAGCTGTCAGTAAAGCAGTTATTACCGTGCCTGCCTTTTTCTCCGATGCACAACGACAGGCAACTCGAGAGGCAGGAGAAATCGCAGGTTTAGAAGTCGTGCGTATCATTAATGAGCCAACAGCTGCAGCACTGGCCTATGATACAGGCCTATCCGAATCCAGACATGTATTGGTCTATGATCTGGGCGGCGGAACCTTTGATGTTTCAGTGGTAAATATAGAATCGGGCGTGGTTGAAGTACTGTCCAGTCATGGCGATAATCAATTGGGGGGTGATGATTTTGATCAGCAAATCATTAATTATTTACTGGAGCATTTACATGAGACTTATCAGCTTGATGTCAGTTCACATAGTAAAGCAATGGCGCGTATTACCCGTGCAGCAGAGCAGGCAAAAATTGTACTTTCTGATCAGCCTTATGCACAGATTGAAGAAGAATATCTGTTAGAGCATGACGGCGTTGCTTTGCATTTATCGCTAGAAATTTCCAGAATGGAGTATGAAGAGATGATTGATGATTATATCAATGCAACTCTTGATGCCGTTCATATCGCTTTGAAAGGCGCTAAATTTACCAGCACAGATATAGATGAAATCATACTGGTGGGTGGATCTTCGCGTACCCCTTGTATACGGGAACGCCTGCTGAATGAATTTGGCTTCGAGCCGCATAGTGAAGTTGATCCGGATTTATGTGTCACTATGGGCGCAGCCATTCAGGCGGCGATGATAGCAGGGCAGGAGGTGGATAAGGTATTGGTTGATGTGACCCCTTATACCTATGGAACCAGCGCTATCGGCTCGCTGAATGGGCAGCCTTATCCCTTTATGTATGTACCGATTATCCATAAAAATACGGTATTACCCAATCGCAAATCTGATGCTTTTGCTACCAGCTATGATGGCCAGGATGCAGTAGAAATTACTATTTATCAGGGTGAAGATCCGGATGCCCTGAACAATATCAAAATAGGTGAGTTCCGGGTTGAAGGCTTGCTGGATGTCGATGCCGGAAATATTATTACCCTGACCTTAGGGCTGGATCTTGATGGAATTTTACAGGTATCAGCAGTAGAAAAAGACACGGGGCTGGAAAAGTCGATCACCATTAAAAACGCACTGTCTCAGTTTGAAGGTCATACTCTGGATACTGCACGGCAACGTATTAGCTCATTATTAGGGCAGATGGACCCTCGTGTGATTGAAGATGAAACCAGTGCCGCAAATGACCAGGCTGATGCACCTGAAATTGAAGCAGCACGTCAATTAATTACACAAGCTGAAGGCTTATTCGATCAGGTTTCCAATGAAGATAAAGAAGATATGATCGATCTTATCGAGACCATAACAACGTGCATCGATGCCAAAGATATACAAGGTCTGGAAGACCCTGTTAGCGAATTGAAGGATATTATTTATTATCTGGACTCCTGATGCGGCGCTGTCCGTGCTGTAATGCCCGCTTGCGCGAACAGAACCTGTGCGCCCGCTGCAAGGCAGATTTAACTTTACTGAATAGCACAGAACAAGCTGCTCAGTTCTGGCTAATAACTGCGCTACAGAGCTGTCTATCAGGACAAATAGCACGGAGTATTGCCGCCATTACGCTGTCATTAAACTTAAAAAAAACGCATATAGCTATAGTCTTTCGTGAGTTCTTAATTCAGCAACAATGTCAGGAAATACTGGATTTGCTTGCCCAACAACAGCTATTATCAGCCAGACAAAGGCTTTATCAGGTGCGGCATCTATTTGCGCATAGTCAGCAGTTGCAACAGATACGTGATTTTAGTGATTATTTACTGG
>CAYWLM010000132.1:0-6456 GCA_964459125.1 uncultured Methylomonas sp.
TTTTCACGCTTATCGGTTTAAACTACCATTACACTAACACTTATGGCTGAAGAAAAAAAATCATGTGATTTATGTGGGCTCCCGGTAGAAGTCGCAGGCTTTGCTCTACTAACCAAAGAAGGTAAAAAAGAGTTTTGCTGCGAAGGATGTCAAGGCATATATCAAATGCTTAATGAAGATAATTTGCTACCTGAAGATGCCCAAAAATAAACCTGTATTCTCTTTAAATCTGGACTATTAACCATGGCTCACAATCACGCTAAACATGCTGCTGCAACAACCATGTCGCATGCTAAAAATATCGCCCATCATGGATTGAATGGGCATGAAGTTTCAACTACATTAATCAAAGGTGCTGTTATGTCTGCTGGTGCACAAACTGGAAAAACAATTATGAGTAAAATTACAAAACATCCCCTGCTTTTAGTAGGTATTGGCATGGTAGCTGGCTACTATATACATAAACATAGAAAAGATATTATTTCTTCAGTCACCTCAGTCGGTGACAAAGGTAAAGATTTTGTGCTACAACAAAAAGAAAACCTGGAAGATATGGTTGCTGAATCAAAAGAAGGTCAAGAATAACCAGCTTTGTTTTTCTGGCAACGAACACATTCTATGCAAGGTAACTTGATATAGGGCGTACTTTAGTTCGTCCTATAGATAATGCAGGGAGTGCTCTAAAAAGTTTCTGTTAAATATCTTGAATCAAAGCATCGCTAATATGCTGTTTATTCATTTCCGCAGTTACTCCAATATCTCGTTTTACTACCTAAATGTCTATACAAAAAGAAATTATTCTGCGCTATAAATCTTCTGGCCATGTAAGGTTCCAGATTCCGGAACGCTTATGTAGCGATGAAGTTGCTAGTTTCGTATCCGATGCAATTAATGATTTTGATGGTGTATATCGCGTTAATTTATTCAGAAACAAGCGTAAGCTGGCTATTCGGTTTACTGAAGAAAGCCTTTCTCTACAAGAGTTAGTTCAGCGACTTATCAAGTTGCTCACCGACCTAGAGAACAAAGGCTTTTTCAATGCTAAACCAGACATCGAAAAATCCAACCGTTTTACTAAAAAGCTGAAGATGCCTAACTGGAAAGGCACACGATGGGCCAAAGAAAAATATACTGAAACCAAAGAAACAGCACAAGCTATAAGCGTTCTGGCAAAATTAGGGCTGAAAAAAAAACCCGAAATTCTAGCTAATCCCGAAAAAACTCTAATCACTTTTTTTAATGATGTTTTAGTACTCTTTCTAATTAAAATACATTGGAAATTAATTACTAAAAAATGGATATTAGAGCCTTTGAAGTATCGCTATCAATGGCTAACTATCTTCTACCTGATGTTTTTATTTATTCGTTCTAAAACTTCCAAAAGCAAATAAAGTTTAAGCTTCCTATGACCCAATTATTTCAGCCTAAAAATTTTAAGCTCGCCCATGAACTAAAAAACCGTATCCGGATTTTAGTTCCTATTCTTGAAAAAGACCCGGAGCGAACTTATATTTTTGAGATTATTTTAAAAAAACGTCCTGAAATAAAAACCATAAAATCAATTCCTGAAATTGGCTCAGTAACGCTTTATTTTGACCACAAAAACTTACCTAAAGAGAACTTTTTGACCTTGCTAGATATGGTCTTAGACAATATCGGCAAGAAGAAAATCAGCCTACCTAAAAGCAATATCATTGAAGACTTAAGCGTTCCCTTACAGGATATTAGCCTGGCTATTGAAGGCATGAGCTGCGCTTCTTGCGCATTACTTCTGGAAATGTCATTAAAACGCGACCCACGAGTACATGACGCAACCGTTAACTTTGCTTCGGCCATTGCTTCGGCTAATGGCCGTATATCACGTCAGGATATGTCTAAGATTATTAGCAAGGTTGGCTATAAAGCAAATTTAATGGACACGCTATCACAGCGTCAGGAGCTCATAAGAAAGGAGCACCTGCGCCTGGCCAGCGCTAAAAAACGATTTATTTGGGCCAGCGTCCTAAGCGCCCCGGTGGTCGCAATCGGCATGGCAATGCCCTCAGGACGCCTTTTTCACTGGATTCAATTTGCACTAACAACTCCGGTGGTCTTTGCAGCAGGCGGAACATTTTTTAGCAAAGCCTGGTTACTGGCAAAAATGGGCAGGGCAAATATGGATAGCTTAATCGCTATCGGTGTTGGCTCCGCTTATGGGTATAGCATACCTTCGCTATTAAGAGGTAAAGGGCATCTATATTTTGAGGCTGCCGCCAGTATTATTACTTTTGTCCTGCTGGGACGCTATATGGAAGAAAATGCCAAAGGCAAAGCAGGCGAAGCGATCAGGAAACTGGTTGATTTGCAACCACAAACCGCGACTCTATTAAAAGATGGCCAGGAAATCACTATCGGTATTGATGATATTGAGTTAGGTGATTCCCTACTCATTCGCCCTGGCGAAAAAATTCCCACTGATGGCGAAGTTATTGATGGTATTTCCACCGTTGACGAAGCCATGGTTACAGGAGAAAGCATTCCTGTTATTAAGGAAGCCGGGCATAAGGTCATCGGCGGCTGCGTTAACGGAACTGGCGTACTGACGATAAAAGCGACAGCTATTGGCATGGATACAGTTCTTGCGGGAATTATCCATATGGTGGATCACGCTCAGGCATCTAAATTGCCCGTACAAAAATTGGTCGATAAAATTTCAGCTGTATTTGTACCCAGCGTTATGGGCATTTCAGCGCTTACTTTTGCGTCATGGACTATTGCGGGTGCTCCGTTTAGCTTTGCCTTTAGCAGTGCCGTTACCGTACTGTTAATCGCCTGCCCTTGTGCACTAGGCCTGGCCACGCCAACAGCCATTATGGTTGGTACCGGTCAGTCAGCTAAACGTGGTGTGTTTATCCGTAATGGAGAAAGTCTTGAAATCGCAACGCATCTAACTGCCATTATTTTTGATAAAACCGGAACCATTACCGAAGGAAAACCGGTAGTCACCGACTTTATTAATATCAGCCCAATCAATAATGAAATACTGCTAACGCATATTGCTTCTGCTGAGCATAATTCAGAACATTTCCTGGCCAAAGCGATCGTTAATTATGCACAGACAGAACATGTTTTTGATTTCAAACTGGTAAAAGATTTTAAAGTCACGGCAGGCCGTGGCTTACAAACAAAAGTAGGTCATTATCAGGTACTGATTGGTAATCAGGCATGGCTAGAAGAACAAAATATCGATATTTCCGAACTCATGCCTCATGCTCACGAGCTGGGACTTATGGGCAAAACGCCTGTCTTTACGGCTTTTAATGGTAAAGCTACTGCGCTATTTGGTATTGCCGATCAACCCAGAGAATCCGCAAAACAAGCCATTGCAGCACTGAATCAGTTAAATATCGAAACACTGATGGTTACAGGTGATACCATAGAAACCGCTACGCATATCGCAGGTCTAGTTGGTATTAAAACCATTATTGCCCATGCAACACCCGAGCAAAAACTACAAGAAATTCATCGTCTGCAAAATGAAGGCGGTGTGGTCGGCATGATTGGCGATGGTATCAATGACGCGCCAGCTCTTGCTGCAGCAAATGTTGGCTTTGCGATTGGTCATGGAACAGATATTGCGATTGAATCCGCAGATTTAACCCTGGTCAATGGCGATATTTCCAAAGTAGCTGAAACCATTGAACTCAGCACCTACACCATGAAGATTATCAAACAAAATTTATTCTGGGCTTTTGGCTACAATACCGTTGCTATCCCTATTGCTGCAGTCGGAAAGCTAAACCCTATGATAGCTTCTGCTGCCATGGCATTAAGCTCAGTCTCGGTTATAGTTAACTCTTTACGCATCAACGGAAAATAACGTGACCGATTTTTTTGTTAATCTGGATTACACAGTTTATACACTCGCCTTACTGACTGGTTTTTTTGGTAGTGGGCATTGCGCGGGCATGTGTGGCGCACTAGTAGCCGGTTTTTTCATGAAAACCGAGAAAAAAAGTGTCTGGCCCTACTTAGCCTATCATTTCGCCCGTATCAGCATGTATTTCATAGTCGGCATTTGTGCCGCATTGCTTGGTGTTGCACTAGTATCAACGGGTATATTAGGACATATTCAAGGATTTTTACAAGTCACCATAGGTTTCTTTGTCATTATTTTAGCTTTAGGTATAGTCGGACTTTCGCCCTGGCAATTTTCCATGAAATATATGCCGACCAAGATACTGAATAAAATCTTTATGTCTGCGGCAAGACGCGGCTCTGTTTTAGGCGCCAGCATGGGGGGTATGTTGAATGGCCTAATGCCCTGCCCACTTACTTTTGCCATGGCAGTCAATGCAACCTCAGCTCCAAGTCCCTTAGAAGGTGGTTTAATGATGCTGGCTTTAGGAGTTGGCACCTTACCCACCATGCTCGTAGTCACTTTTGCTTTTGGTAAACTAGGCACCCAGGCACGTGGCTTAATGCTTAAATTCGCAGCAGTGCTGATGATAGTGATGGGAGCAAATACCATGTATAACGGCATTCGTTTCCTCGCTTCTGATAATGGTTTTAAGGAAATGATGCACCATATGCAATCTATGGAACTGATGGGCATAGGGAAAAAACCAGAACAAAGCAATAATCTGGAAATGGATCATTCTATACACAACATGCCGTAAAGCTCCGTTGCTTAAAACATGTCACATAATGAACTAAACTAAATAATTTAATATGCAAGTTTGCTCGATGAAACATACATTTACTCGTGAATATTGTTAATATGCTATCTGCTACCTGGTTAAATTAAAAAAACTTCATGATGTATCTAGTCAGGGTAGAACAATCAGGCAATCAGAAGAAAATATTGAGGATGTTTATCAAATAATTATAGAATATTAAACTCAAATGTGACATCGACTATCTGAGACCACGAATTAATACGAATTAAATAGTCGAAGTTGCGTAAATCCGGGGATTTGATACACAAATAAACTGTCTCTGGGGATTTCCTTAAACGCTATGGGAAAAAACACTATTTTTTTATCCCTGCCCTTTTTAGTACACTATGTTTTTTCTACAATGAAACTCACGCCTAAAGATCTAATTATTTTGCATCAGGCAGCAGATGTATTAGAAAACCCTAGCTTTAGTTCAAAAATCACTAAAACTGTAGGCGGTGCTATAGAAAAAACCATTGCCATTTTACCCGAACAAGTCTCTCTTTCATTAAATGATATAACCCGTACTGCACTGGAAAAATCACTAGAAGGTGCAATTTTTACCTTAAATTCGCGCAAAAGCAGTATCCCCTATAATAAAACGCACAAATTTTTTGCAGGCTTAAGTGGTGCACTCGGCGGTGCTTTTGGCTTAACAGCCATTACGATAGAGCTCCCTATATCAACCACCATTATGTTGCGATCAATTGCCGATATCGCCCGTTTTTATGGTGAAAACCTGAGTCATGGAAATACCAAAATGGCCTGTCTGGAAGTTTTTGCCTTGAGTGACGCCACTCGCCATGGCTCTGAAACTGGCTACTATGCTATCCGTTCAATATTGGCTAAAGGACTAGCCGAGGCATCAAAGCAACTTGGCACACCTGTTTTAAGTAAAGAAAGTGCCCCTATCGTAAATAAAGCCATTAATCAAATTGCAGCACGTTTTAGTATCCCTGTTTCTGAAAAATTAGCCGCACAATCCATACCCATTATTGGTGCTATTGGCGGAGCCACAATTAACCTGTTATTTATTGGCTATTTTCAGGACCTGGCACATGCTCACTTTGCGTTACGCAGACTAGAGCGTAACTATACGCCAGAATTAATAAAATTAAATTACCAGAAATACCTTGCCCAGCAATAATGAAAGTATTAATCCTGAAATAGTATAAAAAGTCACATACAAATTTATTTTCCGGGTTAATATTCACTATAATAAATATGCTTTCATAGTATGATCCCTACCACCGTAAAGAATTCTCCTACCAAAAAATGAAGATAGGTCCCTACCAGTTACAAAATAATCTTATCTTGGCGCCAATGGCAGGAATAACCGACCGTCCATTCAGGAATTTATGCAAGCAGTTTGGCGCTGGACTTGCTGTCTCGGAAATGGTCGCTTCAAACCCGGCTTTACGCAAACATAAACGCACCTTATTAAAAGCCAACCATACCGGGGAAACAGGCTTGCGTTCAGTACAAATTCTGGGTACAAATCCTGAGCAAATGGCAGAAGCAGCGCAATTCAATGCACAGCGTGGCGCACAGATTATCGATATTAATATGGGCTGCCCCGCTAAAAAAGTTTGCTCGGTAGCCGCTGGATCAGCATTGTTACGCGATGAAGATCTGGTAAAAACTATTCTGCAAAAAGTCGTTTTAGCGGTCAATATTCCTGTGACCTTAAAAATCCGTACCGGCTGGGATAAAGATAGCCGCAATGCTGTTAAAATTGCTCAACTAGCCGAACAATCAG
>CAYWLM010000133.1:0-3917 GCA_964459125.1 uncultured Methylomonas sp.
AGGCTTGCCTGCACGCAGGCACGCGCCGGTGAATGACCTTCTATTACCCAGGCATCCCATACCTCATTCATGTTGGCAAAATCCTGCATATTTTTGATGTAAATTGTCGCGGAAAGGATATGTTTTCGATCACTACCTGCTTGCTCTAATAAATCGTCCACTTTATCCAGCATGGTCTGGGTTTGTTCTCTGATATCTGCATTGGCATCTTTAGCAACCTGACCACAGAGATAGACAGTATCATGATGAATAACTATTTTACTCATTCGTTGCCTTTCAGTGCCTAAGCGGGTAATACTCATTTTTTCTCCTTATCTTGATAGCATAAATTGATGGGTAAAAATTAATTGTCAAATCGAGAAATACTAAACGGCTCAATTGGCAATTCCGAACGTCCATCGAGAATCAATTGCGCCATAATTCGCCCAATAACAGGAGATAATTGCAGGCCATGGGCAGAAAAACCAAAGGCATGATAAGCATTTTGGGCCATTTGTGAAGCCCCAATGACAGGAATATTATCAGGCATGAATCCTTCAATACCAGCCCATGCACGAACTATGCGCACCTTGCTAAGTTGTGGAAAAAAATCGATCACTGTTTTTGCACTTGCCGCGAGTTGTTGCCAATCGATATCAGTTTTCTCGGTAGCAAAATCAAGCTTGGCGATGAGCGCGCCACCGATAATCAGCGTCCCATTTTGCATTTGTTTAAAGGATAGCTTGCGACTGGCTGCACCCATTACCGGATCAACAAAATGGGGCAAGCGCTCCGTTACCATTAACATCAGTGCTTTTGGTGTTAGTGGTACCGGCTCATGCATTTTTGCAGCAAGTTCTCCTGCCCATGCACCGGCACAATTAACCAGAATGGCGCTGTTATAGGTGCCTTGAGATGTACGCACAGACCAGCCGTCACCTTCCTGGGTGATACTGTGAACCTCGGTAGCTGAATGAAAGCTTGCGCCCAATGTTTCTGCTTTTTGGCGAAATGCGGTCAAAGCATGATAGGGCCGGGCATAGCCATCTGCTCTGCAAATTAATGCACCAACGCAACCCGGAGTCAAAGCAGGAACCAGTTGATAAAGTTCTTTCCGGTCAATTATTTCTTCATGCTGATAGCCCAGAGATCGAACCATAGCGGCACGTTGTTCCAGCTTATGCATATCCGACTGATTTTCTGCTACGCGCAATTGTCCGGGAAACCGGGCATCGCAGTCTGAACCAACCAGATTTGCAATATCGTGCCACATTTTAGCCGCTTCCACTGAGAGTGGTATTTCCGCTGGGTCACGGTTTAATTGACGTAAACCGCCGGCATTTGCTCCGGATGCATGTCGTCCTGGGCTGTCTTTATCTATTACGGTGCAGCGACAGCCACGCATAGCCAATTGTAAAGCGGTGGACGTACCCACCAATCCAGCACCAATAATGAGAACATCAGTATTCATTATGTTCTCCCCTCAGACAGCATAGCCAGCTGTTCTAATGTTAGCGGAGTAACAGGTGGCCGTCCCCGGAAGTGACTGCTATCAGAGACTGCTTGCCCGCCTGCATCGGCAACAATATGCGCAACAGCGTTAGCGCACTGCCTACCCTGGCAAGGCCCCATACCGCAACGAGACAGGTATTTAACCTGATTACTATCGCCATGGGCATTTTCGACAGCTGTGCGGATTTCACCGGCAGTAATTTCTTCGCAACGGCAAACGATCGTATCTTTATCGGTGGTTGCCAGCATGTTTTGTGGAATTGCAAAATAGGCTTCCAGAAAAGGACGGATATGGTGTTCACCTTGCATTTTTTTTCGGTCATCGATCGATTGTTGGTCACGCTCAGTTTGAGAAATAATTCCCAGGGCAAACAGTGCTTGTAAACCGGCCAGACGACCCGCATGTTCCGCTGATCTGGCGCCATTTATTCCCGCGCCATCGCCTGCGACCAGAATGCCTTTTATACTGGTATTGCCCCATTCGTCATGTTGAGGCCGCCAGCATTGCTGACTGTTATCCCACTGATGTTTGCAGTTGGCTGCCTGGGTAAGCCAGATGTGTGGGATTACGCCAAAGTGAGTCATTAATACATCCGTTACTATGCTATGTTCGCGGCCAAGATGCCGATAGCTAACTGATTGTAACTCGCCATCGCCATGCGCCCGAAGATTACTCACCCCGATTTTGCTGAGCACTCCCGCGCGTTTAAGATCTCTTTGATAGGCCAGGCCTTTGGTTAAATAATGATGTGCTAACAAAGCTCTAGGCAACTTAGGCAATGCCAGTAAATGATTGCTTAGCGGCGTAACATCCAGCATGGCTTTAATATCCACGCCGACTTGCATATACTGCCAGGCCAGTAATAGTAGCAAAGGTCCCGATCCGGCAAGGACGACCCCATCACTGGGAATAACGCCTGCAGATTTAAACAGGATTTGCCCCGCTCCGGCCTGCATTACACCGGGTAATGTCCAGCCAGGAAAGGGGACAGGTCTTTCCATCGCGCCACTGGCGACCAGAATTTGATCCGCACTAATAATTTTATTCTGCTCTTTATGAAATACTCCAACTTCCCGGTCACGATTTAGTGACCAGACATTGGTTTCAGGAAAATAATCGATATCGCAATCGCGAAATTGCTTAGCTAATGCTTTGCCGCGCTGATATTCTGAGCCTAATATCTGTGCGCGTGACTCGGGAACTGATTCTATGGACCGGTAAATTTGTCCACCCAGGGCAGTTTGTTCGTCGAGTAAGGCACAGCTAATACCTTGATTTGAGGCCGTCACTGCTGCAGCAAGGCCTGCGGGCCCAGCGCCAATAATAAGCAATTGGTAGTGATCTTTCACAAAGCATCTCCTAGTGCCGGTCCTGTGCCTTGCTGAGTTTCGACGCGCATCCCCTGTTTAACATAAGTTGCACAGGCTCGTTGATTGCTTTTACCATCTATTACCATTAAACACTCATAGCAGACACCCATCATACAAAATGGAGCTCGAGGACTGCCAGATACTGGTGTTGTTCGAGTAACGCGTAATCCCTGTGCTAATGCCATGGCAGCAACTGATGTATCCTGGGGGACCATAATTTTCTGACCATTCAGAATAACTTCAACGTTATCAATGGCGCTATTTAGGATTTGTTTAAACATGATTTATAGTCTGATTTTGCTGATAATATTATGATGTTCAAAAACCATGGTTTCCTGCAAATCAAGTTTTTGGCCAATATGCGCTGATTCTGCACGCTTAAACATTGCTTGTGCAAGCGAGATATCTACATAGGACAGTCCAACGGCATTAAAATAGGTGCGTTCTTCATCTGATTCTCGACCAGGTTTTTGCTGTGAGACCAATTCATGTAAATCGGCATAAATATCATTGTGCGAGATCAGGCCTTCTTTGTACATTCGACTTAGTGTCTGAGTACGATGGGTAACTGTATCCCAGTCATCACAGACAATTTTATCGCATTGCAAAGCGACCGCATATTCATCTTCCCAGCCTCCAATATGGCTATAAAAAGCCCCTGGTTTCATCCATTCAGCTTTGAGTAACGGTGCCTGGGCACTTGTTGCAGTGACGAGAATATCTGCATCTAGCATAGCATCCCGGGCTACTGTATTGGCTCTGATAAAATCTATATCAGGCAAAATAGGCGATAATTCATCAATAAACTGCTCTTCTTCTGATGCAGTTTTGGCGGCTACTCGGCATTCTTTTATGCCAGGGCGCACTACTTTCATTGCTAGCAAGTGCATTTTGGCTTGTTCACCAGCACCGATAAAGCCTATACTGCGACTGTCTTGACGAGCTAAGTGCTTAGCCGCAATAGCGCCAATTGCAGCGACGCGCATATTCGAAGCTAGCGTGCCTTCCATAACTGCGACAGGAAATCCTTTTTCGATTTCCGATAAAATAAAAAT
>CAYWLM010000133.1:4017-6451 GCA_964459125.1 uncultured Methylomonas sp.
TGCCTTCCATAACTGCGACAGGAAATCCTTTTTCGATTTCCGATAAAATAAAAATGGCTGATAAGTTTTGCACATCGAAACGCTTTGGATTACGTGGAAAAACCGAGACCCATTTAGCACCACAAATTTTTTCATCTAGCAAAGTTGCAGGAAGACAATTGATGCGGTCCTGGCTGACGAGGTCAAAAATCTGCACAACTTTTTCGGGAAACATAATGCGATGATCTTCAAAGGCGAGCATGGCTTTTTCGGCAACTTCAATTGCCATACGCAAATCGAAACAGCCTGCGTCCAGTAAATCTTCTTGAGAAAGATAGGTAAAACCGACATGATGTGATGCTTTTGTGCTCTTTTGATGAGATACCATTAAGTTTTCCTAAATTGTATTTTAGAGGGTGTGTGTAGGTGTTTATTTGCGGGTTCTTGTGTGTTCGACGCTAGCAATATTATCTCTATTAAATATAGGGTTGTATAGTTTGTTTTACATAGAGCATCGATTCACACGCTGTTACTAATTGACTGCCTGTTCCACGATTTCTTCATCTTCTTGCCAGAGCGGACTTGTGTTTGACAGGCCAATACGGCACCAGGGTAAAGTCACTCTTAAGCTTGTGCAGTTTGTTTTTTTGATCTAGAGTCCACATATGTCGTTATTTCGAGTCGAACACGAATATTCCTGGAAACATGCTACTAGAGGAACTAGTTTAACCACCTGCATTTTAAAATATGGCCCAGTTCGGGCATATTCTTTATCCGCTGAGACTGATTGAGTCATCAATAATAAACGCTATTGTATAGACAGGATTTAAGACCGTTACTATGCTGTACGAAAAAGTATAACAATAAGACACTGCAGATAATTAACACATCTTGATGTAAAGTATATCTCAGTTAAATGCTGTGCTAATGCAGATAATGTTAATGAACATCTAAGCTGAGCCAGTATAATTTTAGTTAAATTTACAAAATTTCACTTAATATGTTAATTCAGTCTAGTTTTAAACCTGCGTGGTGGTTAAATAATGCACATTTACAAACCTTGTATCCGGCTTTATTACGTAAACCCCCAAACCCGGAATTAAAGCGCGAAAGATTAATTACCACAGATGATGATTTTATCGATATCGATTTCTGTGGTGCAGGCGACCAGCCTCTGGTTATTTTGTTGCACGGTCTGACAGGTAGTTCGCAATCGGTTTATATACAAGGCTTACAGCAGGCGTTGCTGGCACAAGGCTTACGTAGTGCCGCATTGAATTTTAGAGGGTGTAGTGGTGAATATAACCATTCATCCCGTTGCTATCATTCTGGCGAAACAGGGGATATAGATTTTCTTTATCGCACCCTGCGTGCACGTGAACCAGATTTGCCAATGGCTGCAGTAGGCTTTTCTTTAGGCGGCAATGTATTATTGAAATGGTTAGGCGAGCAGGGCAATGGTGTGCAGTTATTTGCCGCAACGGCAGTTTCTGTTCCTCTGGTTTTGAGTGCTTGCGCAAGCAAACTGGACAGCGGATTCTCTAAACTATATCGAGCCAGCTTATTGCGTGAATTAAAGGAATATCTACATTTAAAGCAGCAACATCTGGAGTCTTTAGGCAAAACCGAAGAAGCGGAGATACTGAGACAAATTGGCGATTTAGACAAGATTACCTCTTTTTGGCAATATGATGATCGCGTGATTGCAAAGCTCTATGATTTCGCCAATGTTGAAGATTATTATCAACGTTCCAGTTCGCGCCAGTTTTTACAAGCTATCAGAGTACCTACTTTATTAATTCAGGCGCAAGATGACCCTTTTATGACTCCGGCAGTAATTCCTGACATAACCGAATTATCCTCTTCAGTATTTTTAGAAACAACACCGGCAGGCGGACATGTCGGGTTTATTTCCGGACATAATCCATTTCGCCCCGAGTATTGGTTAGAGCAACGTATTCCCGAATTTTTATTACAGCAATTAAGCTATGTATAAATTGTGTTTTTTTGTACCAGAAAGTCATGTTGAAGAAGTCAAAGACGCTTTATTTAAACAGGGCGCGGGAAAAATTGGCGACTATGATTGTTGTGCCTGGCAGGTTTTAGGCAGCGGACAATTTAGGCCACTGACAGGGAGTCAGCCCTTTATCGGTGAAACTGAAAAAATCACCCGGCTTAATGAATATAAAGTGGAAATGGTTTGTGATGATCGACTGATTAAACAAGTAGTGAAAGCACTACTGCAAACTCATCCCTACCAGCAACCGGCTTATGAAATTACTAAAATCCTGTCGTTTGATGAGCTTGATTAATATGCGCAAAGGTAGACTATGACAAACACTTGAGGACTTGACGATAACAAAGTGAGTTTACCCATCAGATAAATAACAGTCTTTATAACAATACCTTCGCCAAATTAAGGGACGAAAAAAACTAAGGATGGCCAGAAATCGGT
>CAYWLM010000134.1:0-6370 GCA_964459125.1 uncultured Methylomonas sp.
TTTAATGAGGAACTTGCTATGACACGATATATCTGGCTATTTTTTTTATTTACACTCACACCTATCCCTGCGTTTTCTATAGCTACAGAAAAAATACCAGCCTCATTACAGCCATGGGTAAACTGGGTGCTTGAAGATAGCCCTGAATATCAATGCCCTTTCTTTTTTAATAACCTGCAAAATAAATACTGTGCATGGCCCAGCCTATTAACATTAGATATACAAGAGCAGCACGGTAAATTTACCAGCGACTGGCAAGTATACAATGAAAGCTACATTATATTACCTGGTAATCCTGAACATTGGCCACAGAATGTAACTGTTAACAATCAACCGGCTTTAGTCATCAGTCGAAACAATAAACCTGCGATCAAACTTGATTCTGGACATTACCAGATTCAGGGCTCTTTTATCTGGGACAACATTCCTGAAACCCTCGCTATTCCGGAACAGACCGGCATTATTTCCATCCGTGTGCTAAATAAAACTATTGATTATCCCAATTTTAAAAACCGGCAACTTTGGTTTAAAGCAAGTAATTCAGGTACGACTAAACCTGAAAACCAGACTGATCAATTAAATTTACAAGTTTTTAGAAAAATCGAGGACAGTATTCCCTTGCAACTAACGACTTATTTATTCCTTGAAGTTTCCGGCAAGCAACGAGAAATAAAATTACCTTATACTCTATTACATGGTTTCATTCCCATTAGTTTAAGCAGCGTTTTGCCTGCAAGACTCGAAGCTGATGGCGGCCTTTTAGTTCAAGTACGCCCAGGACAATGGCATATTGAACTTCAGGCCCAACACCCCACCGAACTTCAAGACTTAGGTCTAATTATTAATGATCCCCAGTGGCCGGCAAATGAAATATGGAGCTTTGCTGCTCAACCCTTCCTACGACTTGTGGAAATTGAACAAGTACCTACGATAGACCCTAGCCAGAGTACTGTCCCTGCACAATGGAAAAATCTTCCTGCATTTCTTGTTAAGCAGGGCGATACCATGCAATTTAAAGTCATCAGGCGTGGTGATCCTCAGCCTGAGCCAAATAATTTATCTATCTCTCGCGAGTTATGGTTAGACTTTGCCGGCACGGGCTATACAATACAGGACAAGATAAATGGCTCACTAACTCATGGCTGGCGGCTTGATAGCTTAGCTGAAACCCTATTAGGACAGGTGCAAATAAATGGACAGACACAGCTAATCACTTTTTCTGAAAATAAAGAATCCGAAGGTATAGAGCTCAGAAAAGGCCAACTAGATCTTCGCGCTGATAGCCGTGTTGATAACAACATCAATCGACTCAGCGCTACGGGCTGGCAAGAAAAATTTAATAGCGCTAGAGCTACCTTGCATCTCCCCCCAGGCTGGCATTTATTTGCAATCAGTGGTGTTGATAATGTACCTAATAGCTGGATAACTCGCTGGACTCTGTTAGATTTATTTTTAGTGCTTATCGCTGCTCTTGCTGTCAGTCGCCTGTGGAATAATTATTGGGGGCTATTCGCCCTGTTTGCTCTAGCCCTAATCTGGCATGAAGCCAACGCACCACGTTTTATCTGGCTTAATATTCTTGCCGCCATTTCGTTGATCAAAGTTCTTCCTCAAGGCAACTTATTACGCATCTTTAAATTTTACCGCGCTGCTTGCTGGTTAGTTCTACTTATTATATGTATCCCTTTTTTAGTCGAGCAAGTGCGCACCGGTCTTTATCCACAACTGGAAAAGCCCTGGCAAGCAATAGATACTAGAGGCTCATATCAACCATCAATGCTTACTGCCGCCGATGGACTAATGAATGAAGAACAAGCATTGGCAAACAGCCCTACTGGGCGTAAAGCAAAGGAGGTTAAAGCCGATAGAAGCTATTATCAAACACCAGCGCCGGCACTCAAACAGATTGACCCTAACGCTAGTTTGCAGACAGGAACCGGCTTACCTCAGTGGCAATGGACAAGGATTCCTTTGTCGTGGAATGGTAGCGTCGACAGTCAACAACAAATCAGATTTTGGTATATAAGTCCCACAGTCAGCTTATTGCTTAATTTCTTTCGCGTTATTCTAATTATTATTTTAAGCTTGCTTATGTTCGGCATTATTAACCAACGTTTTAATTTTCATTTACCTAAATTTGCTTTCAAGCTAGGTTTGCTTTTATTTTTTATCCTGCCTATTACACCTGCCTTTGCTGAATTCCCCAGCCCTGAATTATTAAAGGACTTAAAACAACGATTATTAAAAGCGCCAGATTGCTTGCCGAGTTGCGCACAACTACAAACAATGCAAATTGATATTACTCCAGATAAGTTAACACTTACTCTACAAGCGAATGCTCAAGAAGTAGTAGCAATTCCCTTGCCGGCAAAGTTTAAGCAATGGCTACCTCATAGTGTTTTAGTCGACGGGATTCCGGCTAAGGCTATTATTCGTGATGAGCAAGGATTTTTATGGCTGACTTTAACGCAAGGCATGCACACTCTGGTATTAACCGGAACAACTCCATTGCAATCTAGTTTTACACTTCCGTTACCGCTAAAGCCTCACTATATTCGCCATACTGGTCAGCAGTGGGAAATTGAAGGGCTGAAAAAAAATGGCACTGCCGAAGATCAATTACACTTTACTCGGATCCAAACAAAGGATCAGCATAAAGATGCTCTACCATCTCTTGATCCCAGTGTACTGCCTGCTTTTCTTAGAATTGAACGAACGCTGAATCTGGGGCTAGACTGGTATATTACTACCCGGTTAATCCGTGCCTCGAAGGAAGCAATAGCTGTTACATTAGAAGTACCCCTGCTTAAAGGAGAGTCTATCAGCACTAGCAATATTCGCAGTGAAAAAGGAGTTGCCATGGTGCAGATGACAGCTAATCAACAAAGCATAGAGTGGCACTCTTTATTAGAAAAAAACGCACTACTGACCCTAAAAGCACCAGAAACAAATCAATGGTCAGAAATATGGCGGATTAATATCAGTCCTATCTGGCATATCAATTTCAGCGGCATTCCTGCAGTACATCATCAAGACCAAACAGGTAATTGGCTACCTGAATGGCGACCCTGGCCTGGAGAAAGTATTACTTTAAGCATCACTCGTCCTGAAGCAATTCAAGGCCAGACTCTGACAATAGACAAAAGCACACTACAAATCAGTTCCGGAAAACGTAATCTAGAATCTAGCCTAGACCTTGACATACGTAGCTCTAAAGGTACACAGCATAATATTACCCTGCCCGAACATGCACTATTACAGTCTGTCAGTATTAATGGCAAAACACAGCCAATCAGACAACAACAGCAAACTGTTACCTTGCCCATTAACCCCGGGCCACAGCATTTTCAGCTTAACTGGCATGAGGCAAAACAACAGTCCAGTCTAATAACTACACCGACTATTAACTTAGGCATTGCCAGTGTTAATACCCACTTAAAAGTGTTACTTGCAGAGGACCGCTGGGTACTGCTTACCTTTGGTCCAAAAATGGGCCCTGCAGTACTATTTTGGGGGGTACTGATAGTATTAGTCATTCTTGCTTACGCACTAGGCAAATCCTGTCTAACACCACTCAAGCACTGGCAATGGTTTTTGCTATTAATAGGCCTCAGTCAAATTCCACTGATAATGGCTTTCGTAGTTGTTGCGTGGCTGATGGCTCTGGGCTTAAGACAAAAGCAAAATGTTCAGGATGTAAATAGCTTCAATCTGATACAAATTCTCATAATACTCTTAACCTTAGGCTCTCTAGCTATATTATTTATCGCTGTAGAACAGGGATTACTAGGCTCACCTGATATGCAAATTTCCGGAAATCAATCGACCGCATTTCAACTCAACTGGTATCAAGACCGAAGTTTAGCAACCCTGCCAACAGCCAGCGTTATATCTCTGCCACTAATGAGTTACCGAATTATGATGTTAATTTGGTCATTATGGCTGGCCATTTCCTTATTGAATTGGTTGAAATGGGGCTGGCAGTGTTTCTCTTATGCTGGTTTATGGAAAAAATCCGCACCGAAAGCCAGGCAAAGCGAATAACATTTATAGGCTTTTTAGTACATCAAGCCAAACTTGTAAAAAGACTGATACAGGTTCACCTTGTATCAGTCTTCACACGATATTTCTCGTATTTGCATCAAGCAGCAAGCCTTCCTTCTATATAGCGCTGTCTTTTCTTGTCAGTGATACTGTCGAGTTCAATCATCACTAAGCTGTCTATACAATTATTGAAATCCGGATCAATGCTGAAGTCGATAAAATGACAGCCTTTATCAGTACATAATTCAACATATTGTTTATACAAAGTAGGGACTTTTACACCTAGCTTCTTCAATTCACTGTTCAATATTTTAAAACTTGTTTTGTAATCACCGGTAAATTCAGTCCGCGCAAACTCCTTGGCGGCCTCAGAAACGGTAAACGGTTTTCTGGCTTTAGCTAATTGCAAATCAGAAGTAAATTGTTGCTGATAAAAACTGATCAACACGTCTTTTGCTACCTTCGGATAAGCGTTACTGAGACTGACCGGACCAAACATATATTTAATGTCAGGGTTTTCTCTTAGATAAGCACCAATTCCATACCATAAATAATCCAGACTTCGTTGTCCCCAATAACGCGGCTGAACAAAGCTACGGCCAAGTTCAATGCTATGCGGCAAATAACTCTGAAATTCGGCTGTAAATGAAAACAAGGTATTGGTATAAAAACCTTCTACGCCCATAGTTTCCATGATCCTGTCACCATCTCCTATACGATAAGAGCCGACAATTTCCAGATCATGTTCATCCCATAACACCAGATGCGAGTAATATACATCATATTTATCGATGTCCTGGTTTTCACCTGTACCTTCTTCTACAGTACGAAAAGTCAATTCTCGAAGCCGTGCAATCTCCATCATCACAGGGCAATCACCAGGATATTGATACAAAAAAATCTTTTTACCATCTTTAGTTTCACCTAATAAACGAGATTGATAAAGTGCTTTTTTTACTGCTTTACTATCCACTGGATGAGCAACTGTTTCAATCGTTTCAAATAGTGGTTTCTTATGTTTTTTACCAAGATTCAGCACATGCTTGCGAAAACGCCGGCAAAGTTGCGTATTATTTTCCGCTGACCCTGAAAAAGCTTGAAAGGGAATAGGGGAGCCAACTTTAAATTTAAGCTCTTTGTTCTTTTTATTGAACATTTCCTGTACCAGCAACATCGTGCCCATAGGCTTATATAAAGCAGAAGCTGCATAAAACAATGCCGAGTTAGATGCTTTAATATGTATGGGAAGTATAGGAGCCTCTGCTTTCTTCGCTAATTTTAGAAAACCACCTTGCCATTTAGCGTCATGTATTCCATTAGGTGTAATACGCGAGACCTCGCCTGCAGGAAATAAAATAACCGCCTCTTCATTTTCCAAAGCTTCTAACATCGCCTTATAAGCCTGTTTATTAGATTTTCTGGATAGTACATCGACTGTTAAAAATACTGATTTTAAGGGCTCAATATAAGATAGTATGTGGTTAGCAACAATTCGCACATCGGGGCGTACTGTCCGAATCAGCTTAACTAATGCTAGCCCATCCAGAGTACCAATAGGGTGATTCGCAACAATAACCAGACGTCCTTCGGAGGGAATATTATTATAAGAGTCCGGGCTAACTTGATAACTAAATTTGAAATACTTAAAAAATTTATCTAAAAAAGCAAAACCACGCAGATGCTGATTCCTTTCAATAACTTCGTTAAAGTCATCTTCATGCAACAGCGTTTTTAACACTTTCAGCATTAATTTGTTTTTTTTACCGACCTTTAGTTCAGGATATGTTTCGCGCAATATTTTTTCAGCATCAATCATAATAATGTCCTTTTACAGTTAATCTAAACAGTGTAAAGAACAAATATGACAGTAATGTGAGTTATCTTAATGCTGATTAAACCATAGACTTATTTCAGTCATTAGCCATTCTGGGTCATCCAAGGATAGATCATGCCCCGCAGAATTATGTTGTTTATAATCCTTATGCCAGCTGTGCTGTAATTTTAAGCTGCAACGATAGTCTACTAAACGATCAGTTAAACTACTAATAATTAACAGCGGCTGCACAGGTACCGAACTGATTGAAAATGTTGCCGCAGCAATTAACTGATTTTTTGCACTCAGCGTTGAAACAGGATTTTCTTGCTGCCACTGTTGCCATTTACTGATTATTGCAATGTCATGTACATGCTTATTAGAAGTCAGCTCCAAAATCAACTGCTCTTGATTGCGCTTAGGAGTAAATAGCGACCTGATAATCCTGGGATAATTCTGCCAGCGCAGGCGCTGATAAAAAGGAGAAAAATTACTTAAGCTGGTATTAATTAA
>CAYWLM010000135.1:0-6368 GCA_964459125.1 uncultured Methylomonas sp.
TTTTGGCTGTTTATCTAAAAAATTAGACTTTCCCTGTAATTTATACCGGATACAGGTTTTCTTTAGGTAATTGTTCAGGATCAAAATAAATAGTGAGTGAATTAATTTGCCAGACGCAACGGACTTCTTCAATCGCGGCTCTTTTTAACAACAAAATTTGTAAAATAGTGGCACGCTCTTGATTCCGAAAAAGACTTGGCACATTGATTCTAATGCGTCGTTGCAACTGATGCTCAATTTTAAAATGGCTAAATGCTGGTGTTTTAGACATATTCATTACTCTTCATATTGTTTACATGTCAGTGTAACGCTATTCTTCAAAATTTGCATAAGTTTGCATTCCTCCGGAAAGGTTACGCACTTGAAATCCATGTTGCTGTAGAATACGCGTTGCGTTATACGCTCGTTGTCCAACACCACAGACAACCCAAATTTCACGCTCCTGCGATAATTCATGCAAACGATCACGCAAAGAATCCAGCGGAATATTGACTGCATGTGGAATATGTTTACGCTCAAACTCGCCTACCGTACGCACATCAACAATTTGAGCTTGGGAATAAGGGTCATCCATAATAAATGCCAGCATTTGATCAACCTCATCCTGCTGGTCAGTCACCTGGGTATGCGTGTCCGCCAGATTTTCCCATTTTGCCAGCGGGTGATCGCCACGTAAATGATTGGCAGCAATCATTCCTGCCAGATTAACCGGATCTTTAGTGGCACCAAATTGTGGGGCATAACAAAGCTCGGCTTCTTCCAGGTCATAAACTGTGCCATTCATCTGAATAAAAGCCGCAAGCACATCAATTCTTCTTGCCACGCCTGATTCACCTATAGCCTGGGCACCCAGGACTTTGCCATTACGAGCATCATAAAGCAGTTTGATATGAATTGGTTTTGCACCTGGATAATAGCCCACATGATTACTGGGGTGTAGATACACTTTTTCATACTCTATGCCGGGGCATTGCTGTAGCGATTTTTCATTCACCCCTGTTGTTGCAACAGTCAATCCAAAAAGCCCGCACACTGTTGTTCCCTGGATGCCCCGATAAGGCACTGATGGAATAGTATGGAGCTTTTTTCTAACGATATCTGTAGCCGCTAGTCGCCCCTGCTTATTAGCCGGGCCAGCCAGGGGAAATAACCGCCATTGATGTGTGATCACATTCTTCACTTCCACTACATCACCAACGGCCCAGATGTTAGTGTCACTGGTTTGCAGATACTCATTGACACGAATCCCGCCATATTTACCAATTTCCAATCCTGCCTTTATGGCCAGTTCAGCTCTGGGCTTGACGCCGATAGAAACCATTACTGCATCGACACTTAATTGCTCTCCAGAAGCCAGTGAAACCCGTAAAGAATGATCAGACTCCTGAGTGATAGCGGTAATATTGCAGTTTAATCTTAATTCTATGCCATGTAGCTGCAGGTGATTAGCAACATAAGCAGCCATTTCCTTATCTAGGCTAGGCATTACCTGATTTGAAGATTGTACAACCGTGACCTGTACCGCTCTTTTTTTCAGGTTTTCAGCCAACTCCAGCCCGAGATAACCTGCTCCCATAACGATTGCATGATGGATATTATCTAACTGAGCCTTAATTTTTCGACTGTCAGGAATAGTCCTTAAAACATGCACACCTGGCAAATCCAGACCTTTTATGTCTGGCCATTCTGATTGCGAACCCGTGGATAAGACCAGCGCATCATAATGTTCATCACGCTGCTCACCGGTTTTTAAATCACGCACACTAATATGCTGATGCTCTCTATCTATGCACAGAACCTCGGTATCTGTAAATACACGGATATTAAACCGGTTTTCAAATAAGGCGGGAGTTGCAACCAGTAATTTCTCTTCCTCGACAATGACATCGCCAATAAAATAAGGCAAGCCACAGTTCGCAAATGAAACATAAGACCCCATTTCGAAAATTACAATCTCACAGTCTTCATTTAACCTGCGTATTCTGGCGCCACATGTAGCTCCTCCGGCTACACCACCTACAATTAAAATTCTTTTTTTTGTCATGCCTGCTCTATCCTTTAAGGTATATTCCTGAGTTTTAGATAATAGCTTATTAATAGAAAATAACCAGATCAGGCTAATGTCATCAATACGCTAGCATAAAAATCTACCTACAATTTTTTCCTGTTTTACTTATAACGCACCAATGTCTGTGGGCAAAATAAACAACTGGAAACTCTGCATTGCTAAGGACGACGACTATAAAACCTTAGCAATTTTAATGAGATATAAGCACTAAAAAACGTCGCCATCCTGCTCCACTCCTAGAGTTGGATGTTTACGGCTAGGCTTTGAAAATGCTAAAATGATAGTTTTTTCACCACGCCATTACATAACATGACAGTGGATACAAAATCCCCCCTATTATCTTCCGCAGCTTCGCCATTACGGTTACGCGAAATCCCTTATAACTATACGTCTTTTTCCGATCGTGAAATAGTCATCCGCCTATTAGGCGAAGAAAATTGGCGAGTTCTGGATTCGCTACGCGATGAGCGAGTCACTGGACGTTCTGCGCAGATGCTTTTCGAAGTGCTTGGAGATATCTGGGCCGTACAGCGTAATCCATATCTTGAGGATGACCTGCTCGACAACCGCAAGCGGCGTAAGGCGCTACTTGAAGCTTTGCGCCATAGATTATTACAGATGGAGAAACGCAGCTCCGAGTATGACGCGGAAGGGGCTGATAGGGCAAAACGAGTGGTATTATTAATTGAAGCCGCGCGTCAAGCTGTCAATGAATTTGAAGCGCACTTTAAAAGTACCCAAAAAATGCGTAGCAAATCTTTAGCACTTTTGTCTAAGCATACGCGCAAAGATAATATCTGTTTCGATGGTTTTGCCCGCGTTTCGCATGTCACCGATGCTACAGATTGGCGCGTTGAATATCCTTTTGTAGTGCTTTACCCTCGTAGTGAAGAGGAAGTTGGACAACTGGTTAGAGATTGTATCCAGCTCGATTTGACCATTATTCCACGTGGTGGCGGTACTGGCTATACTGGTGGTGCCGTGCCATTAACGCCATTTTCAGCAGTAATTAACACAGAAAAACTAATGGAAATTGGTCAGGTAGATCATGCTAGTTCTCTGCCAGGTATTGATCAGACCTATGCAACAATTTCTACCGGTGCGGGCGTAGTCACGCGACGTGTTATGGATGTTGCCGACAGTGCCGGACTGGTATTTGCCTGTGATCCTACTTCTGCAGATGCCTCTTGCATAGGCGGAAATGTGGCCATGAATGCCGGCGGTAAAAAGGCTGTGCTGTGGGGAACTGCACTGGATAATCTAGTGTCCTGGCGTATGGTTACGCCAGATGGAAACTGGCTTGAAGTTGAACGTTTCCAGCACAATCTAGGTAAGATTCATGACCAGGATCAAGTTAACTTTGTGCTCAAGCGTTTCGATGCAAGCGGTAAAAAATTACTTTCTGAAGAAACATTACTTATTCCTGGCAGACAATTTCGCAAAGGTGAATTAGGTAAAGATGTTACCGACAAGTTCCTTGGCGGATTACCGGGTATCCAAAAGGAAGGCTGCGACGGCATTATTACCTCAGCACGCTGGATTTTGCACAAAATGCCTGCGCATGCGCGCACCATCTGTCTGGAGTTTTATGGCCAGGTCAGGGAAGCTGTGCCAGCGATTGTAGAGATTCGTGATTATCTAAACGCCTTACCCAAAAAAGGCGAGGCACGGGTTATGTTAGCAGGACTTGAGCACCTGGATGACCGTTACGTCAAAGCCGTAGGATACTCTAGCAAAGCCAAACACCTGGGTCGTCCGAAAATGGTGTTAATCGGCGACATCGTCGGTGATAATGAAAATCAGGTCGCTTTAGCCGTTTCTGAAGTAGTACGTCTGTGTAATGCCAGAGGTGCTGAGGGTTTTATCGCAGTGAGCCCTGAAGCACGCCGGACATTCTGGCTGGATCGATCACGTACAGCGGCTATCGCAAAACACACTAATGCTTTCAAGATTAATGAAGATGTCGTTATTCCACTACCGCGTATGGGTGATTATTGTGATGGTATCGAACGCATCAATATTGAGCTATCACTGCGTAACAAAATACGTCTGTGTACTGCACTAGATCAGTTTCTGCAAGGTGAGCTACCGTTACGCAACTATGAAGATAATATTGATAAAGCAGAACTGATTGGCGATCGACGCGAATTAGCGCTCAATATCGTTGCTCAGGTACGCGAACGCTGGCAGTGGCTGTATGACAACTTAGATACTCCACTAGCCCAGGCAGAAGCAGCTTTTGAGCAACTCGGCATTAGTACTGGCGAATTTACTAATCGCGCAGAACAACCAACCCTGTTTCACCGTATACAGGACCATTCGATACGAGTGTCCTGGAAACAGGAATTATTACTGAATTTAAAAGAGATTTTCGCAGGCGATAATTTCAAGCTAATCATCGAACGGCTTGAAATGACGCATAAAGATATATTACGTGGTCGTGTGTTTGTCGCACTACATATGCATGCTGGTGACGGTAATGTACACACTAATTTACCCGTCAATTCTGATCATTATGAGATGTTACAGGAAGCCAACGAGGCAGTAGCGCGCATTATGGTTCTTGCTCGTTCGCTGGGCGGTGTTATCTCGGGTGAACATGGTATAGGCATTACCAAATACGAATTTCTAACTAAAGAAGAACTAGCCAGTTTTCATAGCTACAAGCAACAAGTCGATCCTGAGGGGCGCTTTAATCGCGGCAAACTAATGCCTGGTGCTGATCTACGTGCAGCTTATACGACCTCATTTAGTCTGATGGGTTATGAATCACTGATTATGCAGCAAAGTGAAATCGGTGCCATCTCGGACTCTATAAAAGATTGTCTGCGTTGTGGAAAATGTAAACCGGTATGTTCTACGCATGTGCCGCGCGCTAACTTATTATATTCGCCACGCAATAAAATTCTGGCTACATCCTTACTAGTTGAGGCATTTTTATACGAAGAACAAACCCGACGCGGTATTTCCATTACGCACTGGAATGAATTTGAAGATGTAGCCGACCATTGCACCATATGTCACAAATGTGAAAGTCCCTGTCCAGTGGATATAGATTTCGGTGATGTGTCGATGAATATGCGTAACTTGCTACGTAAAATGGGTAAGCAAAGCTTTAATCCGGTGAAAACTCTGGCAATTGCTTTTTTATCGACCGGTCATCCGAATAGCGTTAAATTGATGCGCAAAGTATTGATTGAATGGTCATATAAAGCGCAGCGGATTGGTAATTTCTTTATCCGGCCCTGGGGAAAGGCTCAACTCAAACAACCGCCGTCATCGACTGGCAAACCAAATATGCAGGAATATGTGGTACATTTCACCAACCGTAAAATGCCAGGTAAATTACCCAGTAAAACGGCTAGAGCACTGCTAGGTATAGAAAGTAATGATATTGTCCCCATTATTCGTGACCCGATAAAAACGCGCACTAATTCCGAAGCGGTATTTTATTTCCCGGGTTGTGGTTCTGAGCGCTTATTTTCTCAAGTGGGTTTAGCTACTCAGGCAATGTTATATGAAATTGGCGTACAAACTGTATTACCACCGGGATATTTATGTTGCGGTTTTCCGCAACGTGCCGCTGGTGAATTCGACAAGGCAGATCAAATTACGACTGATAACCGTATTTTGTTCCATCGCGTTGCTAATACTTTAAACTATCTGGATATTAAAACTGTTGTTGTCAGTTGCGGGACTTGTCTGGATCAGCTAGAAGATTATGAATTCGACAAAATTTTTCCGGGGTGTCGAATGATAGATATTCATGAGTACTTACTGGAAAAAGGTGTCAAACTGGAAGGTCTCAGTGGTAATCAATATATGTACCATGATCCTTGCCATACACCACTAAAGCAGCAAGACCCGATGAAAACCGTCAATGCATTAATGGGCACCAGCGTACACAAATCTGAACGTTGCTGTGGAGAATCAGGCACACTGGCGGTTGGTCGTCCGGATATTTCTACCGGAGTGCGTTTCCGTAAAGCGGAGGAATTACAAAATGATACCGCCAAACTACGTGCAGCTGGAAATGATGGTCCAGTTAAGATGCTGACTTCATGTCCATCATGCGTACAAGGCTTGCAACGCTTTCAGGGGGATGTAGAGCAATTGGAAGTTGATTATATTGTGGTAGAAATAGCAAAAAATATACTAGGTAAAGACTGGATGCAAAACTATATCAAGCAGGCATCAAAAGGTGGGATTGAGAGGGTGTTAGTATAACTAAGCAGAGCAAGATCGCTCGCTGAAAATCCTGGAAACGGAGCTTAGCGAAGTGAAGATTTTTAGTCCTCGA
>CAYWLM010000136.1:0-6273 GCA_964459125.1 uncultured Methylomonas sp.
CAACCAAATAATTCTATTTTACAGCCTTAATTTAAACTTGTGTGTAAGGAGATGATTTATAGGGTAGTGATTGAAACATAACGCCTAAATCAGATGCCGTTGGCAGATGTTCGATGAACTCTAACAAAACACTGAACTTTGATATAAAAATAAGCGTGAAACGAACTGTGCTGCCAACGGTCAGCTGGATTTTTTTGTTAGCATTTTTCTTTGGTTTTCAACATATTCATCAAGTAATTGCCTAATGATTTTTTGATATTGCATATGATGTGTTTCCGCAACATCTTTAAAATAAGCAAGGCTATCAGAACTAAGTGAAATAGTAATTTTTGTATTCTTATTTTTTAAAGCCAATTCAGAGGGAGAAGGTAAAAAATCGGTTACCAATTTAAACTCACCAATGGGTTCATCGCTATATTGAATTTGTTTGTTCATAAGTTTTTTTGCCCTTCCGCCAATAACCTGCACCGAAAATTCGGATACACCCAGAACGATAAGTAAAACGAACAGTTAATATTCCTATTTTATCTTGATCTAAACCAAAACAGTAATAACGACTTTCTTCTTGACTATGAATTAAGTCTTCTGCAATTACACGCTTTTCATCCATAAACGCAAATTGAGCATCGTTAAAAGAAACTCCATGCTTTTGCTGGTTTTCAATGTTTTTTGCTTCATCCCATTCAAAGTTTGATTTACTCATAACTCTAGAGTAACAAACATATGGCTATTTATCCATATTTTCTTTAAATGCTAACTATATAATTAACAGGTAAATTCGTCCTGATAAGTTAATATTATCCTGAAAATCAGGCGTATTCACGTTTCTATTTTATAACCAATAGCAGAACCAAACAGGGCCAGTATCAATTGAAAATTTTAAACTTTTTATACCTGCAATGCGTCGATAGCTGCATTTGAGTGCACGATATGCTTATACCATAAGCATATCAGACTGAAATGAACCAATACTAATAAACGCCTAAAATTATGCGCCTTTTAGTCTTTCAAACCCAGAACATCCTGCATATCAAAAAGTCCATTTCTCTGATTCTCTAACCACACTGCTGCACGTACTGCACCATTAGCAAAGGTCATCCTACTAGTCGCTTTATGGGTAATTTCCACCCGCTCGCCTTCATCGGCGAACATTACGGTATGTTCGCCAACGATATCGCCTGCACGTATAGTCGAAAAGCCGATGGTTTTACGGTCACGTTCGCCGGTATCGCCTTCACGTCCATAGATAGCACAGTCTTTCAAATCGCGGCCTAAAGCATCCGCGACTACTTCCCCCATGCGTAATGCAGTACCAGAGGGCGCATCGACCTTATGTCGGTGATGTGCTTCTATCACTTCGATATCGGTATAATCACCCATTACTTTTGCGGTCATTTCCAATAATTTTAATGACAGGTTCACACCCACGCTCATATTAGGGGCGATAACAATAGCGGTATGCTTAGCTGCTTCAGTAATCTGTGCTTTCTGTGCATCGCTGTAGCCTGTGGTGCCAATAACTATTTTCTTACCTGCCTGGCGGCATAGCTCTATATAGTGCATAGACGCTTCCGGGCGGGTAAAATCAATCAGCACATCAAACTGGTCCAGCTCATCGGCAAGGTCGCTACCAACATTAATACCTAAAGAGCCAATACCGGCCAGGTCACCGGCATCTTTGCCACATGAAGCACTACCCACACGTGAAACAGCAACACATAACTGTGTCTTTTCGCTTAAATCTGCGGCCTTGATCAAGCATAAGCCCATACGTCCAGATGCTCCGACTACTGCAACTCTAATCATGGCTATTATCCGGTTAATTTATCAAAAAAGCTTTTTACGCCATCAACCCAGGTATGCTCCTGCGGGCTATGGTGTTTACCCCCCGTGGATAATGTCTCACTAAATTGCTCGATTAGATCCTTTTGCTCTTTGGTCAAGCGTACCGGTGTTTCAATTTGCACACGACACATTAAATCTCCGACTGCCCCACCACGTACTGGCTTAACACCTTTTCCACGTAGTCTGAATAATTTACCTGTCTGTGTTTCTGCCGGGACTTTTAGTTTCACTTTACCACTTAAAGTAGGCACTTCCAGTTCGCCTCCAAGACAAGCTGTCGGGAAACTAATAGGGACTTCACAGTATAGGTTCGCGCCATCACGGGTAAATATAGAATGCTCTTTTACCTGCACCTGTACATATAAATCTCCGGATGGTCCACCGTTTGCGCCTGCTTCACCTTCGCCACCCAGGCGAATACGATCTCCGGTATCAACACCTTGTGGAACTTTTACAGATAAGGTTTTGTTTTCCTGTACCCGCCCCTGACCATGACATTGGCGGCAAGGATCTTTGATTTGCTGGCCACTACCATGACAAGTAGGACAGGTTTGCTGAACCGAGAAGAAGCCTTGTTGCATTCTGACTTGTCCATGCCCCTGACAAGTTGAGCACGTTACCGGGCTAGAACCTTTCCTGGCACCTGAGCCACTACATTCGCCACAAGTGCTCAGTACTGGTACTCTGATTTTAGCCTCAGTACCTGCGACTGCTTCTTCCAGAGTAAGTTCCAGGTTATAACGTAAATCCGCACCACGCTGCACATTACTGCGCTGACGACCACCGCCACCAAAAATGTCTCCAAAAACGTCACCAAATATATCGCCAAAGCCTTCCGCGCCACCACGACCACCGCCCATGGAATTATCCACGCCTGCATGACCAAACTGGTCATAAGCTGAACGTTTCTGTGGATCGGATAAAATTTCGTATGCTTCTTTAATCTGTTTAAAATTTTTCTCAGCGTCTTCTGGCTTTTCTTTATTTCTATCCGGATGATACTTCATAGCCATCTTGCGATAACTCTTCTTTATTTCCGCTTCACTTGCGTTTTTACCTACACCCAGTAGTTTATAAAAATCTTCTTTTGCCATTGTTCAATTCACACCCTAACGTTGTCAGGGCCTGGCCCCTGTTAAAATTCTATTTAAATAAGCTTTGTAGCGCTGCACTATTTTCAAGAGTAGTGTAGATAATATGCGCCGATATCTTAAGCAATAACAGCTATCGTCGAGATATATTTTTCTCTTAAAACAATAAAACCAGACTACAAAGCTAACATTTATTTACTTACAACAACGCCCCGGCACAGATTTTTCCCGTGACGAGGCGTTTACGTTATTAAAACGTCGATATAAAAACTTATTTTTTATCGTCGTCTTTTACTTCTTCAAACTCTGCATCAACAACGCTATCATCACCATCGGCTGCAGGTTGCTCACCAGAATGAGCATCCCCTTCTTCTGTACCTGCATGCTGTGCATAGGCACGCTCGGCCAATTTTCCGGATAATTCAGTTAATGCTGTCGTTTTCGCTTCGATTGCTTCTTTATCGTTGCCCTTGATCGCTTCTTTAAGCTCTTCAACAGCAGCGTCAATCGCAGTTTTTTCTTCAGCAGTGACTTGCTCACCAAGCTCTTCAACCGATTTTTCAGTTGCATTGATCATGCTTTCAGCTGTGTTACGTGCAGAAACCAGGGCAGTGACTTTCTTATCTTCTTCTGCATGAGCTTCAGCATCTTTAATCATGCGCTCAACTTCATCATCCGATAATCCACTCGACGCTTTGATTATAATCGACTGTTCTTTGCTTGTTGCTTTATCTTTTGCAGAAACGTTCAAGATACCATTGGCATCAATATCAAATGTTACTTCAATCTGCGGTACGCCACGACGAGCAGGTGGTATATCAGCCAGATCAAAACGTCCAAGTGATTTATTGCCCGATGCTACTTCACGCTCACCTTGTAATACATGTACCGTAACCGCTGTCTGATTATCATCAGCTGTTGAAAATACTTGAGATGCATTGGTTGGAATCGTAGTATTTTTTTCGATAAGCTTAGTCATCACACCACCCATAGTCTCAATACCTAGAGACAGAGGTGTAACATCTAATAATAATACATCTTTAACATCACCACCTAATACACCCGCCTGAATCGCTGCACCTAAGGCAACCGCCTCATCAGGGTTAACATCTTTACGCGGCTCTTTGCCGAAGATGCTTTGTACCATAGCCTGCACTTTAGGCATACGTGATTGACCACCGACCAGAATAACGTGATCAATCTGTTTAGCTGATAAGCCCGCATCTTTTAATGCCATTTCACAAGGACCTTTAGTGCGATCGATTAAATCACTTACTAAAGATTCTAATTTGGCACGTGTTAATTTAACATTTAAATGCTTCGGACCTGTAGCATCTGCAGTCACATAAGGTAAATTGACATCAGTCTGTTCTGCTGAAGAAAGTTCAATTTTGGCTTTTTCTGCTGCTTCTTTTAAACGCTGTAAAGCTAATGCGTCATTATGTAAGTCTATGCCATTATCTTTTTTAAATTCTGATGCCAGATAATCGATAATGCGTAAATCAAAATCTTCACCACCGAGGAAGGTATCACCGTTAGTGGCTAATACTTCAAATTGATGCTCGCCTTCCACTTCTGCAATTTCAATAATAGAAATATCAAAAGTACCACCACCTAAGTCATACACGGCAATTGTAGAATCACCTGGCATCTGATCCATACCAAATGCCAATGCTGCCGCAGTAGGCTCATTGATAATACGTTTAACATCAAGCCCGGCAACACGACCGGCATCTTTAGTTGCCTGACGCTGTGAATCATTAAAGTAAGCAGGAACAGTAATAACCGCTTCGGTTACAGTTTCACCTAAAAACGCTTCCGCATCTTTTTTTAATTTCATCAATACACGAGATGAAACTTCAGGGGCTGCCATTTTTTTACCATGACATTCCACCCAGGCATCACCATTTTCAGCTTCAATGATTTTATAAGGCACCATTTTGATGTCTTTTTGTACCACATCATCTTTAAAGCGACGACCGATAAGACGTTTAATCGCAAATAAAGTATTTTCCGGGTTAGTTACCGCCTGACGTTTAGCCGATTGACCTACCAGGACTTCGTCATCTTTAGTAAATGCAATAATAGAAGGTGTAGTACGTGCGCCTTCGCTGTTTTCGATAACACGTGCTTTACCATTTTCCAGAACGGCAACACAAGAGTTAGTCGTTCCTAAATCAATTCCAATCATTTTAGCCATTGAATGCTCCAAAAAGGTTTATATATTTAAAAGTTAAATCTGATATGTGGTTGTTAATTTTTATTTCAAGCCTGCTTTTCAAAATGACTCATTTTATGCAACGGCCTGGGCAACAACCACCATTGCTGGACGGATTAAGCGGCCATTCAAAACATAACCTTTTTGAAATACATTGATTACTGAATTTGGCTCTGCGTCTGCTGTTGGTAGCATAGTCATTGCTTGATGAAATTCCGGATTAAACGGCTGGCCGATAGGGTCTATTGCTTCAATATTAAATTTTGCAAATACCGCTTCAAATTGCTTAACAGTTAATTCACTGCCTTCTCTTAATTTGACAACTTCAGGTGCATCGCTAGTCGCAGCTTGCATGCCTAATTCCAATGAATCAATTACACTGAGTAATTCCTTGGCAAATTTTTCCAGGCCATATTTATGCGCACTATCCAGATCTTTTTGAGTGCGTCTTTTCAGGTTTTCCATTTCCGCCTGGATACGCAAGACTTTATCCCAGTTTTCAGCGGCTTTTTTCTCAGCTTTTGCCAATTGTTTTTGCAACTCTTCCACAGAAAGTTGTGCATCTTCAGACTCTGGTACTTCAACTTCCTCTGCTGCAGCAGCTGCATTATCAACTTCATCGAGTTGCTCAACAAGGTCTTCAATCAAATCGCTATCTGCTTGAGACTCCGGGGATGGGTGATGTTTACTCATTTATCGTGCTCCAGAAAATATTATTAACTCATTATAAAAAGATTCTTTTATCATGGGGATGCTTACTCACTATTCAAGACTTGGTATTCAACGCAGCACCCAATAATTTTGCCGTGACATCGACATAAGGAATAATTTTTTCATAAGCCATACGCGTCGGCCCTATGACACCTAACACACCGACGACTTCATTATTGACAGAATAGGATGATGTGACTAGACTGCAGCGATCAAAAGCCTGATAGCCTGACTCTTCGCCTATATAGATTTGTACGCCATCGGCTTGCAGACATTTATCTAATAAATGGATAATACCGCGCTTCTGGCTAAAGGCATCAAACAGGCCTTTTAAGCGAACCATATCTGATAACTCAGAAAAACCCATCAAATTGGTTTCCCCAGACAGAATATAATCATCCTTCTTCT
>CAYWLM010000137.1:0-6209 GCA_964459125.1 uncultured Methylomonas sp.
AATGTTTAGGGTATAGATCGCCACCGATCATCAATGAGTCCTTGCAAGGGTTGATAGTTAATTTTATAGGACATTTTTTGACAGCTTTCTATCCAGTAACCCAGATAAAGCCAGTCTAAGCCAAGTGATTTGGCATGTTCGATTTGCCAAAGGACAGTATAGACTCCGAGACTACGAGCTGAAAACCTAGGGTCAAAAAAAGTATACACAGCGGATAGGGCATTATCGAGTAAATCAATTACTGCAACGCCTACTAATTCATTATTGCAAGAAAATTCGACAAATAAAGTGTTACACCAGTCACTAGCTAAAAAATTAATATAGTTTTCTGCTGTTGCATTAGCCATGTCACCTTCAGTGTGACGGCTTAGTTGATAATTTTGATAGAGATCATAGTGCGCTTGTTCAAATTTAGCGGATTTGATTTTAGCTTCAATATCAGTATTCTTTTTTAAGGTTCTGCGCTGCTGCCGAGATGGATGAAAATCGTCTACAGCTAAACGTGCTGGTATACATTTTTTACAAGTAGCGCAGTAGGGTTTATAGACATGATTACCGCTACGTCGAAAGCCTTGACTAATCAGCTGGGAATAAATATCGGTATTAACAGAATAATCCGGGTGTATATAGGCAAATTGTGCGCTGTGATCTGCTAAATAGCTACATTTATGTGGTTTATCAAGATATAAAGGAATAGAAATCATGTTTGCCAGGCAGAGGCCGCAGGTTTGCGTTGCTTATATAGCTGTAGTAATGAGCAAAACCGGGTGCGATTGATATCTTCTGCGCCCAGGCTGACCAGGTGCTGCGTGTGAACCTGACAATCTATCAGCTGAAAGTCCCATAGGTAGAGTTGTTGAATAAGACTGACAAAAGCAACTTTTGAAGCATCAGTTTTGCTATGGAACATGGATTCGCCAAAAAATACCTGACCGACAGCTATCCCATATAGGCCTCCTACTAGTTTATTGTCTTGCCATGCTTCCACTGAATGAGCGTAGCCTTCCTTATGTAGGCGTATATAAGCAGTTTGCATTTCAGCAGTTAGCCAGGTGCCGATTTCTTGTGATCTAGGTGCTGCACAGGCTGTGATCACTTCGGTAAACGCAGTATCAAAGCTAATCTTGAAGTCTTGTTTGCGTAGAGTTTTTTGCAAGCTCCTGGAAATATGTAATTTTCCAGGAAAAATAACCAACCTGGGGTCGGGTGACCACCATAGAATAGGGTCTTCACTACTATACCAGGGAAAAATTCCCTGGCTATATGCGTTAATAATACGCTGGGTTGATAGGCAGCCGCCGACTGCTAGCAAGCCATCGGGATCGCTTAAGGCGAGGTGAACTGATGGGAAGTCCTGATTCGCAAAGTTTGGGTCAAGAAGTGTTAGCATGATTAGGGAGGCTAGAAACAATATAAGTATTATAAGTGAATAATGACTAGAAGTAGAACGAGGAACAAGCAATGTTGTTGAATTAAACCTTCTTTACCATGAGATAGTCTACCTACTGACAAGAATAAAATCTATTTCCTTATCCCCGTTATTTCCTTCTGCAGCAGGCATATCCTGGGTATTCTATTTGAATAACTGATTTTTCTAGGATAAAGAAAAAAAGAAGGGTATTTTTTTGTGGAATATGCTATATTCAATCTTAGTAATGAGAATGATTATTAATTAGATAGGTGTTTGCTCTTATAGGAGAAGTAAATGGATATGAGGATATTTGATTTTAAAGATTTGGCTATAGGCGATAAAGGGCGGGTAACAGGGTTTAGCAAGCAAGGCCGAGCGTATAGAAAGCGTTTGTTGGCAATGGGCTTAACTCCGGGTACCGAGTTTTCTATCGTACGTTTTGCTCCAATGGGGGACCCAGTGGAAATTGCCTTAAGAGGGTTTTCTTTGACTTTACGTAAAAATGAAGCCGATATCTTAAGTATAGAGAAGGTTTAATGCAGATTGATTATACAGTCGCTGTTGTCGGCAATCCAAATTGTGGTAAGACAACACTTTTTAATGCATTAACAGGCGCACGTCAGCACGTTGGTAATTGGCCTGGCGTGACTGTAGAGAAGAAAAGCGGCGAGTACCTGCATCAAGACAAACAGGTTGAAGTTGTCGATTTGCCAGGCACTTATTCTTTAGAGACTGATAATGATATTTCGCTGGATGAGCGTGTTGCCAGAGATTTCGTGGCTGCTAAAGAAGCTGATTTAATTATTAATATTCTGGATGCTTCCAATATAGAACGCAATTTGTATTTAACTTCTCAGTTAATAGAAATGCGTGTGCCGATGATTATTGTGTTGAATATGATGGATGTCGTTGCACAGCGTGGTCTAGAAATTGATATTGAACAATTGGCAGAACAGTTCGCTTGTCCTGTTGTGGCCATTTCTGCTTCTATGCGCCAGGGTATCAAGGAGCTGAAAACGAGTGTTAATCTTGCGGCTATTGAGAAGCCTGTTCCGCATTTAGATATCGAGTATCATCCAGAAATTGAAAAGGCAATCACTACTTTATCAGTTGCTTTACAACAAAAAGCCATTGAGCACCATTGTGATATACGCTGGTTAGCGATACGTTTATTAGAAAGAGATACTTTGGCTCGGAAAATTGCTGGTAGTGAATTAGTGCAACAGGCAGAGGCGCTGGAGCAGGCGATTGAAGAAGCAACTGACGATGAAGTAGATATTTTAGCTGCTGATGCGCGTTATGGCTTTGTTAATAAAATGACTCATAGCTGTGTCAATAAAATACATGAAGTTAGTCGGGGTATGACTAATAAAATCGATCAATGGGTCTTAAATCGATATTTAGGTATCCCCATTTTTCTGTTAGTCATGTATTTGATGTTTATGATCACCATTAATATAGGTAGCGCGTTTATTGACTTTTTTGATCAAGTTGCTGGTGCTATTTTTGTTGATAGCTTTGCTGTGCTGTTAAATGCACTGTCATTACCGGAATGGTTAGTGGTCTTGTTAGCAAGCGGCGCAGGAGGAGGTGTGCAAGTTGTTGCCACTTTTATTCCTATTATTGGCTTTTTATTTCTGGTCTTATCCTTATTGGAGGATTCAGGGTATATGGCGCGTGCAGCGTTTGTTGTTGATCGTTTTATGCGTATGATCGGGTTGCCCGGTAAATCTTTTGTGCCGATGATAGTTGGCTTTGGCTGTAATGTGCCTGCAATTATGGCTACACGTACGCTGGAAAGCCAGCGCGATAGAATATTGACCAATATAATGAACCCTTTTATGTCTTGTGGCGCACGCTTACCTGTTTATGCTTTATTTGCAGCGGCCTTTTTTCCCGTAGGTGGTCAGAATCTGGTGTTTGGTTTGTATGTTTTTGGCATTATGGTAGCGGTTTTTACTGGCTTGATTATGCGCCATACCTTGTTTAAAGGTGAATCTACGCCCTTTATTATGGAATTACCGAATTATCATTTACCGACGTTGCAAAGTATACTTATTCGTACATGGGATCGCTTAAAAACTTTTCTGGTTAATGCGGGTAAGGTTATTGTACCCATGGTTCTAGTCCTGAATTTTTTAAATTCTCTAGGTATTGATGGTAGTTTTGGTAAAGAAAATACCCAAACATCTGTGTTGAGTGAAATAGGACGTACCCTAGTTCCTGTATTTCAGCCTATGGGTATTCGTGAAGATAACTGGCCTGCGACTGTAGGGATTTTTACCGGAATCCTGGCTAAAGAAGCTGTAGTTGGTACGTTGGATGCTTTGTACAGTCAGCTTGCTTTAGCAGGCGTAGAGCAAGAACAAGCTGTTTTTGATTTTCAACAAAGCTTGGTTGATGCGGCGCTGACCATTCCAGCTAATCTAGCTGCTGTTGCGGAAAATTTACTCGATCCATTGGGACTTAATATTGGCAATGTAGGTGATATGCAATCTGCTGCAGAAGAGCAGGAAGTAAGCCATGGAACATTTGGAGCAATGCAGGCGCGTTTTGATGGTAAAGCAGGTGCATTTGCGTATCTATTGTTTATCCTGCTATACGCCCCCTGTGTTGCGGCAACGGCTGCAATTCAACGTGAAACAGGTACTAAGTGGACAATATTTGTTGTTTCCTGGACTACGGGTATTGCCTATATGACGGCAACCATTTTCTATCAGCTTGCTACTTTTAACCAGCACAGAGAGACTTCACTTTTCTGGATTATTGGCTTATTAATGGGCTTTTGTAGTGTAATATTTTCTTTTTGGATAGCCGGAAGATCTGAGCTAAGGGAAAAAACGGCATGATTTTATCTGAGTTACGTGATTACTTAAAACAGCAGCAGCGACTTTCTTTACTGGAAATGTCTAATCATTTTGATATTGAGGCCGATGCTTTACGCGGTATGCTGCGTAAATGGATTAGTAAAGGTAAAGTTAAACAAATAGATAAAGGATCTGCCTGTGGTACTGGTTGTTGTAAATGTGACCCTGCAATGACCGAGCTTTATGAATGGGTGGATAAGGTTTAATGCGCATGATGAGTTAATAAGCTGGAATAAAAAAAGCTTCGGTTTTTTTTTGCGCTGACTCTTAACTAAAACAACAAACTGGGCTAAGCTAACGCCATTATCACAACATAGGGAATTTTAATGGCAGAGCAGCAACCCAGTATTTTAATCGGAATTCTCACTGAGGTGAGAGGCGATGGCATGGAAGCCCGTGTTGTCGAAGAATTCGCAACAGAAACCCCTTTACTGATCATTGGTAACGAGCAAATGTTAGCTGCCAGTATTGGATCCTACGTGGTCATTCGTCAGGCCCATATAGCCGTTCTGGCGATGGTTTTTAAAATGCGTGAACAAGATCGCTTTGAGCAAGGAGAGCGACGAACTGATCGTTTCTTTGCTTTAATTCCCGTGGGTGAATTAAAAGCAGATGAAACCTTTATTCGAGGTGTGCGCCATTACCCAACCCCGGGCGCTAAAGTTTATGCCGTGGGTCTTGCCGAAATTAATGCTATTTTTTCACAATTTAGAAGCTATGAGTTCTTTATTGGACAACTTTCCGCGCACAAAGATTATCATTTAAGTCTGGATCCTCGTGCCTTATTTGGAAGGCATTTTGCTATTGTGGGTCAAACCGGATCAGGTAAGTCGTGGACTGTCACCAGTTTAATTCAGCATACCATAAAATCCATGCCAAAAAGCAATCTGCTGTTGCTGGATTTGCATGGTGAATATTGCTGGAAAAATGATGCAGGCATTATTCAATCAGCTTTTCCTCCTGAGACAGTTAATTATGTTGAAGCAACAGAATTAGAAATGCCTTACTGGATGATGACCTATGCGGAATTAGTCGATTTATTTATTGACCGATCAGATTCAGGCGCTTCCATTCAAATGGCCTTTATGCGAGAGATACTTCAGCAATTAAAGCGTGAGACTGCTAAAGAACTAGGCTTGGGTGTAGTGTCAGTGGATACGCCTATTTATTTTTCATTAACTGAAATGTACCGTCAATTTAAAAATGCCAATGAAGAAAGGAAAGAATTTGGCAAGGTGACAGGTCCATTATTCGGACAGTTCGATGAGTTTTTAGTGCGCATGCAAAGCCGTTTCAATGATGTGCGTTACGACTTTTTACTAAAACCTAAAAAACGCACTAGTTCAGATACAATGGCCGATTTACTGCGTGAATTTGTAGGGATAGGAGCGTACAACTCTAATGTAACCGTGATCGATTTAAGTTCTATTCCTACCGATGTAAGACCCGCTGTCTGCGCTCAGGTGGGTAGACTTGCTTTTGAATTTAATTACTGGAACCCAAGACGAAGGGAGTTTCCGATTACCTTGATTTGTGAAGAGGCACATGCCTATATTCCCAGAGAAAAGCATGGCCAATATGAAGGGACCAAGCGTCAGATGGAGCGAATAGCGAAAGAGGGGCGTAAATACGGTGTATCGATAGGGGTGGTTAGTCAACGACCTACAGAGTTATCAGAAACTATGCTGGCTCAATGTAGTTCGTTTATTTGTCTGCGTACGACTAACCCGGATGATCAGGAATATATTCGAGGCCTTGTGCCTGAGGCTGAAGGCGATTTAGCAGATATATTGGCTTCATTAGGTCGAGGTGAGGCGTTAGTTTTGGGTGAAGCCGCACCATTGCCTACGCGCGTTCAAATTTATAAGCCTGACCCCGAGCCGAAAAGTAATGATGTAGACTATTTTACCAGTTGGCGAAAAGGGGTGGAT
>CAYWLM010000138.1:0-6102 GCA_964459125.1 uncultured Methylomonas sp.
CTTAACTTCAGTGCTAGTTTGTCATAAGTTTAAGGCGATTAATTTTATGCAAGGATTAATCATGTTTTAACTGGCTCACAAGAGCTAAAAAAAGATAAAATATTTATTATGAATGGAATTTTTAACTGGCCTGTGCGTGTCTATTATGAAGATACTGATGCAGGGGGTGTGGTTTTTTATGCCAATTATTTAAAATTTTATGAACGTGCACGGACGGAAATGCTACGCGCTATGGGCTTTGAACAAGACGAGTTGATTGCAAACGAAGCGGTGATCTTTGCCGTACGTTCAGTACAGATTGAGTATTTAAAGCCTGCCAAATTTAATGAAATGTTAAATGTCAGTGCTACTTTAAGCAAGGTTAAAAGTGCCAGCTTGACTTTTGAGCAAACAATTACCCGTAATGATGAGATTTTAAACTCAGCCAGTGTTCGTATTGGCTGTCTGGATTCAGATACACTTCGGCCCAAACTAATTCCTGATGCACTTAAACAAGCAATAAGTTATGAATAACGATTTATCTATTTTTTATTTAATTTCTCAAGCTAGTCTAGTCGTTCAACTGGTGATGCTTATTTTAATATTCGCTTCGCTGATTTCATGGACCTTTATTATTTCGAAACGTAAAGAACTCAAACGAGCGGTTAGGATAACTGAAGAATTTGAATCTCAATTCTGGTCTGGCGGAGATTTAAGCCGCTTGTACACACAGCTTACTGCAACAGAAACGCAAGCAGAGGGACTGGAAAAAATCTTTATTGCAGGTTATAAAGAATTTTCGCGGATGCATAAGATCAAAGGCATACAGGCTTCTGAAAAAGTAGCCAATGCACAACGAGCCATGCGTATAGAATTGGCGCGAGAAATGGATAAATTTGATGAAAGTTTACCTTTTTTAGCAACAGTCGGGTCAACTAGCCCTTATGTGGGGTTATTTGGTACTGTATGGGGTATTATGAACTCCTTTCGCTCGCTTTCAATGGCAAAACAGGCAACTCTGGCGCAAGTTGCTCCAGGTATTGCTGAAGCTCTGATTGCAACTGCGTTTGGCTTATTTGCAGCGATTCCAGCCGTGGTTGCCTATAATAGTTTTGCTACGCGTATAGATCGTTTAACTGGGCGTTATGAATTATTTATAGATGAGTTTGTTGTCTTGTTAAACAGACAGGTGTATCCATAATGGCGGAACGTAAGCGAAGAAAACCGATGGCGGAAATTAATGTCGTGCCTTATATCGATGTGACACTGGTTTTGTTGATTATTTTTATGATTACTGCGCCTCTGATTCAATCGGGTGTAGATGTCGATTTACCCCAGGCTGATGCGAAAAATATCAGTCTGGAGGATTTGCCAAATCCGGTAATTATTACTATCACGAAAACAGGTGATTTTTTTATTGATTTAGGTAATGGTGAAGATGATGAACCAGTGACTGCGAATGAAGTATTAATACTAACTCAGGCTGTACGTAAAAATAAGCCGGCAACCCAGGTTTATATTCGCGGAGATAAAGAAGTGGAATATGGAAAAGTTGTTACAGTAATGGCTGCTTTAAAAAATGCAGGGGTACCGAATGTCGGCTTAATGACGGAAAATTTCTAAACTGTATTCTGGGAAAAAGCGACTATGGGTAAATATTTTCTTCCATTTCTAATAGCATTAACTTTACATTTGACTATTATTGCATTGTTCGTGTTCAGTATCCCTCTGGATAGCACCCCAGTCTCTGAAGTAAAAAAGGAGACCCCGGTAATTATTGAAGCCACCATATTGGATGAGAGTGTAGTCACCGCTAAAGCTGATGAATTAAAACAGCAGCAGGAGAATAAAAAGCGTCTGCAACAAAAACAACAGGATGATTTGGTTAAAAAATTAGAGCAGGAAAAACAAGATTTACAACAATTAAAAGCTAAGCGTCTAGAGGTAGAGCAAGAGGCGAAAAAACAGGCTGAACAACTTAAAATAGCTGCTCAAGAAGAACAGAAGAAACTGCAGGAGGTCAAACAAAAGCTTGCTTTAGAACAGAAAAAACAGCAGGAAATTGTTGCGCAGCGTCAGGCTGAAGAAAAAAAACGGGAAATAGAAAAACAGCGTAAAGCAGAAGCTGAGCGTATTGCAGAAGAAAAGCGTATTGTAGAAGAAAAGCGTATTGCAGAAGAAAAGCGTCAATTAGAAGCGGCAGAGAGGGAAGCAGAAAAGCAGAAGAAAGTAGCCGCTGAAAAAAGACAAAAAGCCCAGGAAGAAAAATTACGCATTGATGCGGCAAGACAAGAAGAACAAAATAGACTACTTGCAGAAAATGCTAGAATTGCTGAAAAACAAACTGCGGATGCAACAGCTTTAATAAAGCGTAAAATAACGCAAAGCTGGAATAGACCCGGTTCCGTGCCCGGTAATTTGAAATGCAAGATTAGAATTGGGTTGATTGCTAGCGGTGATGTCATGTCGGTTATTATAGTAGAGAGCAGTGGTAATGCTTTGTTTGATGATTCTGCTGAACGAGCTGTAAGAAAAGCTTCTCCATTACCTGTGCCTAGGGATCCAGATGTTTTTCAAAGGTTTAGAAGTTTTAATCTGGAGTTTGCACCGGATAAATAATATTTCTAGTGAGTGTCGCCTTTCGGGGTATAAATTAAATTAATGAGTGAACGTGATTAAATTAAGCAAAAATATAGCTGTTTTTTTAATATCCATGACTATGCTGATATATAGCCATGTCTTGCTGGCAGAATTAACTATAGAAATTACCAAAGGTGTACAAAGAGCTTATAAAATAGCAGTTGTGCCTTTTGCTACACCTCAGGGAGAGACGTTAAAGACCGATGTTGCGCATATAATTTCTCAGGACTTAGCCGGGAGTGGCTATTTTAAGGTACTTTCCAGAGGAGATATGCTGACTTACCCTACGCAGCCAGATCAGGTTAAATTTCGTAATTGGACTGCAATAGGCCAGGACTATCTGGTCATAGGTTCTATTATTAAAGAAAATAACCTTTACCATATTCAAATGAGCTTGTTTGATATTTATAAAAACGAGCAATTAAAAGGTTTACGTATTACCGTTGAAGCCTCATCATTAGATATGGCTGCACATCATTTAAGTGATGAAATCTATCAGAGCATTACCGGAATTCCTGGTATTTTTACCACGCGCATTGCCTACGTAACGAGCACATTCAATGCGCAAAATAAGGCGCAATATAAATTACAAGTGGCTGATTATAATGGCGCAAATTCGATATCAATTGCCCAGTCAAAAGAGCCTATCATGTCACCGGCCTGGTCGCCTGATGGACAAAAAATTGCCTATGTATCTTTCGAAAATAAAGTCTCTGAAATTTTTATCCAGACACTGAAAACAGGAGAGCGAAAAAGTGTTGCTAAATATAAAGGTATCAATGGATCACCCGCCTGGTCTCCTGATGGCAAGAAATTAGCCATTACCTTATCCAAAGACGGTAATTCGGATATTTATATATTAACCTTGGCTGATTTATCTTTAAGAAAATTAACCCAGTCCAGGGGGATAGATACCGAAGCTTCCTGGTCTCCTGATGGTAAACAAATCCTTTTTACTTCAGATCGTGGTGGAATGCCGCAAATATATGTTAAGCCGAGTAATGGCCAAGGAAGCGCAAAACGGCTAACCTTCGATGGCAATTATAATGCCCGTGGTGGATTTTCAGCGGATGGAAAAACGCTAGTCATGGTGCAGGGTGCACAAGGTAATTACCGAATAGCCGTATTAGATTTGACAACAGGTGTAAACACTATATTAACGGAGGGTCCTCTGGATGAATCACCTAGTTTTGCACCGAATGGTCAGGCGATTATTTATGCCCGAAGAAAGGGTAATAAAGAAATTTTATCGACCGTGACCCTCGATGGACTGACCCGAAAGGATATACAAGCCTTATCTGGTAAGGTTCGTGAGCCTGCGTGGGCGCCACGTAAGTAACATAATAAAACTGTAATAAAGTTTAATAAATTGCCTGGATTTTACAGTCTAAGATTTTTTGTAAGTATTACAAACTTTTGAACATTAATTATTTTCCATAAAGGAATAAAGATATGAAATTTAATAACACAATAATTAGCCTATTTATTATTATCATGGCTATTTTTTTATCAGGGTGTAGCACTGATGCAGTAAAAGGCAATTTATCAGATGGCTCAAGTCCTGATGATGCTAGTTCAGGTACTGAGAGTTATGTCTATAATGCCGATGGTGCGCAAGTTGCAGAACTTAATCTGGATAAAAATCTCAGTACTGCTGAACAGTTAATGCTTAGTCCAGAATTTTCTGATCCCTCAAGTCCCTTATCTAAGCGAACTATCTATTTTGAATATGATAGTAGCCAGGTATTAAATGAGTTCATTCCTGTGATTGAAGCGCATGCGCAATATTTAATGAATCACCCCAACCAAAGTATTACCCTTGAAGGTCATTCAGATGAACGCGGGACACGTGAATACAATATTGCTCTTGCTGAACAACGGGCAAAATCGGTATTTAAAATGCTGCAACTGATAGGTGTTATGAGCAATCAGGTTGATGTTGTTAGTTATGGCGAAGAAAAACCAGTCGCACTGGAACATAATAATGATTCATTTGCCCTTAACCGTCGGGTAGAAGTGGTATATAAATAATGAGTAAGTTTTATCTATTAATAGCCTTATGTATTTCTGGTTTAGCCCATGCTGAATCCAGAAAACTACCGCCCATTATTAATAACTCAACGTATACCAATGGTACTGCCCATATTGATCAGGTTTCTGTTAATCAATCTATGCTGAAGATGTTAGGCCAGGTAGAAGCTTTACAAACTGAGTTACAACAACTACGTGGCATGATTGAGCAGCAGAGCCATGAAATAAATAATCTACAACAGCGCGAGCAAAATATTTATGCAGATATGAATATGCGCCTGCAACAATTAGAGAGCGCTAGCGGAGTTTCAGTTAGCGCTGCTGTTGCTGCCAAGCCAGAGACATATACTATTCCGGTTAAGCAAAATAACGTGACTGCGCCTGCCGCCGTTAAACAAACTCAGGTTCTGCCGGTCAAAAAAGTAAAGTCCAAATCCATAGGAGATGAGAAAGTAGCATTTGATAAGGCTTTTACCAGTGTAAAAGATAGTCATTATCAGCAGGCAATTAGTGAGCTTGAACAATTTTTGCAGGATTATCCAGATGGCGTATATAGTGATAACGCTCACTTCTGGCTAGGCTCTGTATACAAGGTAGTAAATGATGTTCCGGCAGCAAAGACAAATTTTGAAGCCGTTTATACACAATATCCAAAAAGTGAGAAGGCGGGCATGGCGATGCTTAAGTTAGCGGATATTTATAGCGAAGAAAATAACACTACAAAAGCACAACAATTATATGCCCGGATTATTAGCCAGTATGCTGATAGTACAGCCGCTCATTTGGCAGAAAAAAACTTAGAGAATACAGGTCAATAAGCGTCGTGAAAAATGATTATTTACGTATTAGTGAAATTTTTTATTCACTACAAGGGGAGTCCAGATCAGTCGGTTTACCCACTGTTTTTATTCGCTTGACAGGATGCCCATTACGTTGTCAGTATTGTGATACGAGCTATGCTTTTTCTGGTGGTGAAATGCAGACTATAGACAGTATTATTGAACAAGTCGCTCAATATAATACACGCTATATTACTGTTACAGGCGGTGAGCCATTAGCACAATCAGGCTGCCTGGAATTACTCAGGCAATTAGCAGATAAAAATTATAGCGTCTCTCTGGAAACCAGTGGAGCGATTGATGTATCAAATGTTGATGCACGCATAGATAAAGTAATGGATTTGAAAACTCCGGCATCGGATGAAGAGCATCGTAATCGGTACGCTAATCTCCAATATCTGGATAGCAAAGACCAGATAAAATTTGTAATTTGCAATGCAGAAGATTATGCATGGTCTAAAGAAAAATTGGCAGAACACCAATTAACTCAAAAATGTGAAATTTTATTTTCTCCATCTTTGGGACAGCAAGATCCTACTGAATTAGCTGAATGGATTTTAGCCGATCAATTACCTGTTCGCTTTCAAGTTCAGTTACACAAATTTCTTTGGGG
>CAYWLM010000139.1:0-5979 GCA_964459125.1 uncultured Methylomonas sp.
CGGGTAGTGAAATTATGGAGATCGAAGTCAAGGGACGTAATTTAGCTGAGGGTGTACCACGCGGTTTTACGTTGAACAGTAATGAAATATTAGAAGCCTTACAAGAACCTTTATCAGGTATTGTAGGTGCCGTTAAGGTTGCTCTGGAACAAACGCCGCCTGAATTAGGTGCCGACGTCGCGACACGCGGTATCGTGTTAACAGGCGGGGGCGCTTTATTAAAAGATATTGATCGCTTGATTGCTGAAGAAACTGGCTTACCCGTTTATATCGCAGACGACCCTATAACTTGCGTTGCCCGAGGAGGAGGTATGGTTCTGGAAATGCTTGATGAAAAGGGCTTATCTGCTTTTTCTTTAGAATAATATGTTAAAGTGAAAAAATGGAGTAACTCTTAAATCATGAACCAGCATAGATCAACTTCGGCACTAGGGACGTGGTTCTTTTCCGCTGATTGAATTCGCAGGCTGAAGGGCTATGCCACAGATTACTAATAACGTTTATTTCTTAGTGACAATAACTGCAAAGCCAGGCTAATAACTAGCTGGCTTCAGCACTGTATTATTCCCCTTTTTTAATCAGGATAAACGACCATAAAACTTTTATTTGCTACCGGCCCGTCCATTAATACACGTTTTCTTATCGTGCTTCTGTTGTCTATTGCCCTGATTGTAGTCGATCACAATAGTAGCACCTTAAAACCCTTACGCGACTTGTTATCGGTATTTATTTATCCTATCCAGTACATAGTCGATCTTCCCGATAGTATCTTTAATAGTACTGTCGAATCATTTAAGGATTATGAAGAGCTACTTAGTGAGAATAAGAATCTAAAAAAACAACATCTTATTAATAGTGCAAAATTATTAAAGTTTGCGGATTTAGAGAAAGAAAATATTCGTTTGCGTTCATTATTAGACAGTTCATTCAAGCTGGGTGAGCAAGTACTGGTAGCTGAGTTATTATCTGTAAATCTTGCACCCTACGAACATGTGGTTGTGGTCAATAAGGGCAGTCGTTTTGGAATCTCAAAAGGGCAGGCTGTGTTAGATGAAAATGGCATAGTTGGCCAGGTTGCCAAGGCACTGCCATTGAGTTCTGAAATTATTTTAATCACCGATCCAAATCATGCCATTCCGGTGCAAGTGAACCGGAATGGCCTGCATACTATTGCTATTGGCAGTGGGCAGTTAAATAAGTTGAACTTACCCTTTTTGCCTAATAATGCAGATATCGTACCAGGTGATTTATTAGTTACTTCAGGGTTGGGCGGAGTGTTTCCACAGGGCTACCCTGTAGCAGTAGTGAGTTCTTTTGTTGCACAGCCGGATAAACCCTTTGCTATTATTCAGGCTGAGCCTAGCGCGGCTTTAAACACCAGTAGAGAGTTATTAATAGTGTGGCATAATGTTCAGGTCATCCCTCTAAGCACCCCAGTTGTAGTTAAAAAAAATGGTACAGACTAGGCAAGTCTCATTGTTAGGTTATTGGCTGACAATTATCCTTGCCATGGCCTTAACTATTATCCCGTGGTCTGCACCCACATTAAACTTGGCCCCTGACTGGGTTTTACTGGTCTTAATTTATTGGGCTTTGGCTTCACCTGAAACAGCAAGTGTCGGTAAAGCCTGGTTTGTCGGTTTACTTGTCGATGTCTTGACCGGACAATTGTTAGGGCAGTACGCACTTGCTTATACCGTCAGCATTTATCTGAGTATCAAACAGCATAAACGCATCAGGCATACCCCTATTATTCAACAAAGTTTATTTGTTAGTCTTATCCTGCTGGCTGCCCAGATAATTATTTTCTGGGTAGAACGTATTAATGGTCAGGCTATGCCAATGCAATCCTGGCTACCCGTTTTAACAGGTGGATTAATCTGGCCAATTATCTTAATGATAATGCGCAAAATACGTTTTTTTTCATACTAATGCATCGATATCAGGCAATAAAAGATAGTTTTTCAGAGCACCGTGTTTTTTTAAGTAGAACGGTTATCCTGTTTATATTGATGCTGCTATTAATAGCCGTGCTAATTGCACGGCTTATTTATTTGCAGGTAGTCGGGCACAGCCAGTATCAAGGCATGGCGTCTAATAATCGTATCAAGGTGACGTCCGTACCACCCACACGCGGAATTATTTATGATAAGAAGGGGCGGGTTCTTGCTGAGAATCTACCGTCTTATAGTCTGGAGATTATTCCAGATCAGGTTGCTGATATGGATGATACCTTGCTGCGTTTACAATCGGCATTAGCCATTCCTGAAGAAAAAATCAAGGCATTTAAAAAACATAGAAATCGCTATAAGCACTTCGATAGTATCCCTTTATTAATGCGAATGAGTAAACTTGAAGTTGCCAAGTTCGCAGTGCTAAGACATACTTTTCCTGGTGTCGATATACAGGCACGTCTAATACGGCATTATCCCTATGCTGAGTTGACCGGGCATGTCATTGGTTATGTTGGACGGGTTAATGAACAAGAACTAAAAATACTACCCCAAGCTGAGTATCGCTCTATACATACCATTGGTAAAGTCGGGGTAGAGCTTGCTTATGAGGATATTTTACGCGGACATTCAGGATACTCTGAAATAGAAACTAATGCGCAGGGTAAGCCAATTAATGAGTTAGGTAAAATTAAGCCGACCCCGGGGGCGGATATCTATCTGACATTAGATGTGGATTTGCAAAAGGTAGCCTATGATGCTTTGGCTGAATATAACGGCGCTGTGGTCGCGCTTGATTTGCAAACCGGTGGCGTCCTGGTGCAGGTAAGCAAAGCAAGTTTTGACCCGAACTTATTTGTTTCAGGCATTAGTTACACTGATTATAAGGCGCTCAATACGTCTAAAAATAAACCTTTATTTGATCGTGTATTGCGCGGACAGTATCCCCCAGGTTCAACTTTAAAACCGTTTATTGGTTTGGCAGGTCTGGAATATAAAGTCACCCATTTGCATCAGACATTATACTGCCCCGGCTATTATAAGCTGCCGAATCAAACGCATAAATATCGAGATTGGAAAAAATGGGGCCATGGCAGGGTTGATTTGGATATTGCCATTACTCAATCTTGTGATGTCTATTTTTATGATTTGTCTCTTGCTTTAGGGATCGATAAATTATCCACTTTTTTACATAAATTTGGTTTTGGTCAACAAACAGGGATTGATTTAAACGGCGAAAAGTCGGGGTTATTGCCTTCAAAAGAATGGAAACGCATCAATCGTCAGCAAGCGTGGTTTCCTGGTGAGACACTTATTACTGGAATCGGACAAGGGTTTACTCAGGTTACACCTATGCAATTAGCTCAGGCAACCGCAATACTGGCGAATCATGGGAAAATTCTTACCCCTTATTTAGCGGAACGAATTATTGGTAATGAGGGAGAAATAGAAGTCAAACATCCTGTTCAGCCAGACATCGAGCTAAAGCCAGCTAATGTACAAGATATAATTAATGCTATGGTGCATGTCGTTCACTCTCCTAGAGGAACAGCAAAAAGAATAGCAAATGACATAGACTATCAGATTGCGGGTAAAACCGGTACGGCTCAGGTGTATACCATTAAGCAAGATGAGGAGTATAACGAGGAGGAAATTGCATTCAATATGCGTGATCATGCACTGTTTATTGCCTTTGCCCCCGCTGATAATCCGAAAATTGCAGTTGCAGTAATAGCCGAGCATGGTAGTCATGGTAGTTCAATTGCTGCTCCTATTGCTGCCGTAGTGATTAAGCAATATCTGGCAGATAAATAAACCTGTATCAATATGACAGTATGCAGGGCTATAACACCGCCCTATTAAGATATACTCGTATGAGGCGATACAATCGAGAAAATGACTTATGAAGATAGAATACAGAGCCGAACAATTCAAAGAATATTCTTTAATTGGTCAATTATTACGTAAGTTACATATTGATATTCCGCTGCTGATCGGTTTGTTGTTGCTATTGATATTAAGTTTTATGATGCTTTATAGCACGGGTAATAAAGAATTAGCTTTGCTGATTCGTCAGTCTGCCCGTATGGGGGTTGCTGGCGTGTTAATGATTGTTTTAGCGCATGTAGAGCCCAGACAATTTCAGCGTTTTTCCATCTTACTTTATAGTATTGGAGTGATTTTGTTAGCCGCTGTTTTATTGGTTGGCGATGTCGGTAAAGGAGCGCAACGCTGGCTAGATTTAGGTATATTTCGTTTTCAGCCCTCAGAAATGATTAAAATCACTACGCCTATGATGGTTGCCTGGTATTTGTCGGGGCATGAGATTCCCCCGAAATGGCGACATATTTTAATAGCGGCTTGCTTTATTTTAATACCTACCATATTGATAATACGCCAACCAGATTTAGGAACATCGTTATTAGTGGCAAGTTCTGGTGCTTCTGTATTGTATTTTGCCGGATTGTCCTGGCGTTTTTTATTAACCAGTGTAGTCAGTCTAGCGGCACTTGCTCCCGTGTATTGGCAATTTTTTATGCGTGAATATCAAAAGGATCGGGTGCTTACCTTTTTAGATCCAGAAGCCGACCCTATGGGTAGGGGCTATCATATTATTCAATCGAAAATTGCTATTGGTTCAGGTGGCGTCTACGGCAAAGGCTGGCAAGGAAATACCCAGTCACAATTAGATTTTTTACCGGAAAGTTCAACCGATTTTATTTTTGCCGTGTTTGCTGAAGAATTTGGCTTGTTAGGTTGTCTGGGCTTATTGGCCGTGTATATATTTATTATTGCGCGAGGCTTATATATTGCAGTACAGGCGCAAGATACCTATGGGCGATTATTGGCCGGTAGTCTGGTGTGTACATTTTTTGTTTATGCCTTCGTCAATATCGGCATGGTTATTGGTATTTTACCTGTAGTAGGGGTTCCGCTACCTTTGATAAGTTATGGAGGTACATCCATGGTTACCTTATTTGCCGGTTTTGGTATCTTGATGTCTATTCATACACATAAGAAAATCCTGCCTAGCTGAGGGATATGCATCAAATCTATTTTTTGGAAGCGGCACCGTGGACCGTCCGCATTGCGCTGGCAAACAGCCTGCACTGACCAGGATAATATGAACTGCCCTTGCATCGAGCACAAACTGCATATCCTGTTCTATATGCTTGGCTCTTAATTTAAACCCGATGGGGTATGCTGCTGGGTATGTCATGCACACGGTCAGCCATTTTTTGAAACCATTTACTGTATTCAGATCTTTGTATGTTGGCGGCGAAATGGCTGGCAGTGCTTCCGGAATATTTCTAGCTATGACACAACTCTTGGCTTAATTGTTGTTGCCGGCGTAAGTGTCCTCCCGTAGCTGTTTTTGCACCTTGGCCGCCTTTGAAATGACCAACTTGCACTTTAGTTAATAACTGGTACATAAAAACCTGCTTTACCACTAACATCAGCAGTTTCACCAGCAGTAATTCAGTTGCGAAACTGCGATGCTACACGAATAAACGGTCCTTTTTTCGTTTACTTAAAAAACTACCTGATTACCCACGAGTTTTCGCCATTTTAAAAACAACCAACTAATGAGTACGTCATTCTTCATGCTCTTAGCAGGAATCTAACCAACAAGGAATAGATTCCCGATAAAGCTTGTGCCCAGCTTGACTGGGTAGACCTCGGGAATGACGCGCTATATAGAGTGTTACAGTCACTTCACCCTACCTGGCGGAGGCTTCTGGGTAATCAGGAAAAACTATCTATCCCTCCTAAAATCGGTTATTTTGAAAATCTTCAAATGCCTGAATTATTTCTGCTTTAGTATTCATGACAAATGGGCCTCCTCGTGCAACCGGTTCATTTAAAGGCCGTGCCGCTGCTAATAAAAATCGACAATGTTTATTTGCGCTAACGACTATCTGATCGCCTTTATCCAGGATGCCGATTTGTCGACGGGCAATTTTTTGCATAGCATTACCTACAGATAATTCGCCATCAAGTACAAAGATAAAAGCATTATCATCTG
>CAYWLM010000140.1:0-5967 GCA_964459125.1 uncultured Methylomonas sp.
GATTTTTTTAATTTGGCTGTGAGTTGTACGTAATCAGGAACTGATATGATTGTTTTCGGGCCTGTTATCCTCAAGACGTCTTGGCCGTAGATGACGGGTTATGAAGGTAACGCATTGCTTGCAGTGGCGATTTGATAAAGGATTTACTGGCTATTACGGCAGTTCATCCCATGCGCAAAGAAGCAGTCCAGGCTTTACTGGATAAGAAAAAAACAAACTGGCATATTGTTCAAAGCCTTATCGAACAAAACAAACTTTGCGAAATAGATTATAACGGAAACACCTTCTATCTTAGTGCGGATAAGCAAAAATTTAAGTAGAAGTTATTTTATGCACGTTCCTGTATTTATTGCCAGGTCAAACAGCTGCGACGATGTGTCGCACTCAATTAATAGATATAATTGATACAATTAAATTAATATATGCTAATATTATAATGAACTATATCTTTCTGAAATAGGTATCTAAAAGAGTTTTAGAAAAGAATATCGACATCGCTGAATTCATATATGTTTATGCCGAAAATTTATAGATATCAATTGACTATATAGAAGGGGGGTTAACCATGACAGAAATGGCAAAAGGGCTTTATATTGATGTATCCAGTAGTGATATATTTCAAATTAGACGGGCTTTTGTAGTAGGCACTATGGTGAGGAATAATCATAAACTTCCAGTAACCGTAGATCTAAGTTTGGGGGCGGTGCGCTTTGTTAATAAGGCATTACCATTAGCCACTGAGCACATAAAGATATACGACAAAACTCTTCATGACTACATGACTACCTTTATGGAGGCAGGTGGAATGATCGTTGTCTGCTCAGTTAGTCTACAAGGTGAAGGGTTAACGAGCGATGATTTGCTAGAAGGAGTCATTGTTTCTGACCATGATGCAATTATCGGATTGATGTTGGAACAAGAAATTAAGATACTTTCGTTTTGATAGTGCGCCAAGCTTAAGAAAAATAGGCGCGCCATCTTAGCTCATGTAATCTCGGGACTTCTGACGGGATAAACAATAACCGCCCTTGTGTTATCGGGCTTCCCATCTAAAGCGGGACACTACTCTCAGGTCGGGTTAGTAGATTTATTGCGTAACCCGACCTACTGTTTTAGAGTGTCCCGCCTTAGGTTGATAGCCCTAATGTTTGAGCCTTGAAGCTTATAAGTACCTATCGCAATATACAGAAATGCAAAGCTAGGGAGATTGCTAAATGAAGATAAGTTTAAAAGATATGCGCGTCGGTGATACTGGACGTGTCGTAGGATTTGACAAAACCTTCCTTCCATACCGACAAAAAATGCTGGCGATGGGACTGACACCGGGAACAGAGTTTACAGTGATCCGCATTGCGCCTCTGGGTGATCCCGTAGAAATTAGAGTACGCGGTACTGACCTCAGTTTACGTCAAAATGAAGTCGCTGCAATACGGATAGAACGCCTGGAACGCCAACCTTCAAGCTTGAAAGTTGATTTACCCAAAGAAGAAATAATCGTTGCAGTGATCGGCAACCCTAATTGTGGTAAAACGACATTATTTAACGGTCTGACCGGTTCCAAACAACATGTTGGTAACTGGGCTGGGGTCACGGTAGAACAAAAAACCGGGCAATATCGCTATGATAATAAAGTAATCAAGGTTGTTGATTTACCCGGTATCTATAGTCTTGATGTCAATAATCATTCGACTTCATTGGATGAAAAAGTAGCCCGAGATTTTATTCTCTCGCAGCAAGCAGATCTGATTATCAATATCGTTGATACTACCCACCTTGAACATAACCTTTACCTGACCACGCAATTACTGGAAATGCGTATTCCTATCATCGTTGTACTTAATAATATGGATGATGCAACGGGGCGGGATATTAAAATTGATAGTGATGAAATAGCTCGACGACTGATGTGTCCCTTAGTATCACTGGTAGCAACACAAACACAGGATCTAAATGCACTAAAATCAACAATTAATCAGTTGGTGGAAACAAAAGCGCTTTCTTCCTCGCCAGTTAAATATCCGGAAGAAATTGAAACCGCTATTAAGCAATTAACGCCATTAATTGAACAACAATTAGATGATAAATCCCTCAATTCTCAATGGATTGCAGTCAAACTGCTGGAAAAAGATGGTTTCGCTTTGCGTTTGGCAGATGAAACGTTACAAAAAGCAGCTCATGATTGTTATCAGGCTATAGAGGCCAATACTGGAGAAGAGGCCGATATTTTAATTGTCGATAGTCGCTATGGTTTTATCAATACCTTGATCACGGATACGTTGAACCAACAATCGGAAGCCGGAAAAAAGTTATCAGATACTATAGACAAGGTTATCTTGAACCGTTTTTTGAGTATTCCTATCTTCTTCGGTGTCATGTATTTGATGTTTACCTTTACCATCAAATTAGGCCGGGCTTTTAAGCCTTTCTTTAATAACTTTTCGCAGGCTGTTTTTGTCGATGGTACCGACTATTTGTTAAGCTTAATGAACAGTCCCCAATGGCTTATTACTCTAATTGCCGGAGGCATCGGCAATGGTATCCGTGAAGTACTGGCTTTTGTGCCTATTCTGGGTTTCTTATATCTGTTTATATCGGTATTAGAAGAATCTGGCTACATGGCGCGAGCTACATTCGCCATGGATCGATTTATGCGTGTGTTGGGATTGCCGGGTAAAGCCTTTGTACCTTTAATTCTTGGTTTTGGTTGTAATGTACCCGCGATGATGGCAACTCGTACCTTGGAACGCCCTCGGGATCGCTTATTGAATATTTTGTTAAATCCGTTTATGACCTGTGGTGCACGATTGGCGGTATTTACCTTATTTGCAGCTGCTTTCTTTCCCGACAATGGTGGGCTGGTCGTTTTCAGTCTTTATATGATTGGGGTAGGATTTGCTTTTTTAACGGCCATGCTATTGAAGCACACTTTTCTCAAAGAAGAGTTCTCGCTGGTGGTGATGGAAATACCCAGTTATCATATTCCAAAGCTGAAAAATGTCTGGATTAATACCTGGACACGGGTTGAGGCTTTTATTATCAGAGTAGGGAAAATCATCATCACTATGGTGTTAATCTTACATATTCTTAGCAGCCTAGGGACTGATGGCTCATTTAAAGAACATAATATTGAAAATTCGGTATTAAGTGTAGCGGGACGTACTGTTACACCAATACTAAAACCGATGGGTATAGATCAGGAAAACTGGCCGGCAACAGTCGCTATTTTTACCGGTGTTTTACATAAAGTGGTGGTCATCAGCACCTTAAAAACTATCTATGCGGAATCAGATCGGTCAGGGCAAGCAACAGAAAAAAACTTTGAGTTCTTCAAAGCCATCAAGCAATCTTTTATGACCATTCCCATGGGGCTTAAACAGATGTTAGGCATCAATGCTGTAGCAAAACAGAACCTATCAAAAAGTCCTTTTTTTACCGCTTTACATAAAAATTTTCATGGTCAAATTGGAGCATATGCCTATTTATTATTTGTACTGCTTTATTTTCCCTGTATTGCCACAACCTCAACAGCCTATAAAGAATCCAGCTTTGGCTGGGCTGCCTTTATGCTGATTTGGGCAACAGGCATAGCCTATCTAACCGCAACTCTTTTCTACCAATTAGCCACATTTAGTCAACATCCAGGCACTACAATCACTTGGGTCATTGTTTCTATTGTTATTTCGTTGTCTGTGGTGCTGGGGTTTCGTTCTTGGGGACTGCATGATCAAACCAGTAAAACAGTTAATCAATCTTTAAATCAACACTAAATCAGCAAAAAACTAAAGGTAATTTTATGCAAAAAATAGACTATAAAGCTTATTTTGACAAAATCGATGCTGAACTGTTAAAAATCAGTCCGCATAAAGACATTATGCTGTTGCGGGTCATTGCCTCTATTATTCCAGTCGTCTTTTTTGGCCTGGATGCGCTCTACGGGATGCCGGTACTTTACTGGTTAGGGATACCTTTTTATCTATTTTGCCTAGGGATATATCTGGAAAGCTTTTTAAAAGCTGTATTGTTAATGCACAAAGTTTCTGCAGAATTGTTAATTGTACTGGTTATGACCGTCACATTGATAGACGGCGAACCCTTAAGCGGGGCGATGGTGGCCTGGTTTATCGGCTTGGGTTTGTATATTTCATTCACCATTATCAGGAAAAATAGAGAAAAAATAGAGAATCTGATACAGGAAGGTAAAAAAACGGCCAAGGTGATAGTCGGTGATGAAATAACAGAAATACCGATTAGCGAAATAAAGAAAAATGATCTCATTATTGTGCCCAAAGGCGCTATGATTGCGGTCGATGGAACAATAACCGAAGGTGAATCATCAATTGATGAATCATTTGTTACCGGTGAGCCATTTCCAGTCTATAAAAAGGCAGGAAGCGCTGTGACATCTGGAACCTTAAACCTAACTGCACCGTTACAAGTCACCGCTGAAAAAAATGGTGATGACTCTTTTATGGCTGTCATAGGACAGGAAATTGAGGCCAGTTTATCAAAGAAATCTGACCTGCAAAGACGCGCTGATACGACAGTGCAAATTCTGTTGCTGTCTGTCACAGCTTATGCTTTTCTATTATTATTTATAACGGGTAGCTTACATTTAATGGCGACTGCATTAGCCGTTATCTGCCCTTGTGCCTGGGCTTTAGCCACACCCACGGCATTTGCCGCTAATATCGGTCGTCTGGCAGGTGCAAATATTCTGGCCCGAGGTGGAGAACCACTAGAAAACATGCAGGATATTAAAACGCTAATTTTGGACAAGACGGGGACGGTTACTCTGGCAGAACCCGAAGTTAGTCAGGTTATAGAAATTGATATGCAGCAACAGGAACTGCTGGAACTGGCCGCTTCAGTTGAATCTCGCTTTGACCATCCTATTTCTCGTTCGATCATTAATTTCGCCAAAACACAGGGGGTCACTCATTTTCGTACAGTCGAACAGGCGGAAGACCTTCCCGGCCGGGGTATCAAAGCAGTCATTGATAAGCAGAATATACTGATCGGTAGTGCGGAGACATTGCTAACTCAAGAAATTGAATTACCTGATATTGAATATACCGGGCGTGCAATCTGGATTGCAGTTGATGGCGATGTCAAAGGTATTATCGTTATTCGTGACATCATGTTAGCTGAAATGCGTGATTTAGCAGAGACCATACGCTCCTTGGGTATTGCAAAAGTAATACTCGCGACAGGCGATAATGAAGAACAGGAAGCTAAACGTGTGGCTGAGTATATCAATGCTGATGAATATCATTTTAACTGTACCCCTGAGGATAAAACAGCACTGGTAAAAAGATATCAGTCGGCAGGAAAAGTTGCCATGGTCGGCGATGGTGTCAATGATGCACCGGCTTTGGCCGCAGCTAATGTAGGTATTGCTATTGGCGGGCATAAGAATGTTAATCTTGCGATCATTTCATCTGATATTGTCATACTCGGTAACGATGCAAAAGATTTAATTAAAATATTGCAACTCAGCCAGAAAATGGGGGGAATTATCCAGCAGAATTATACTTGGGCCATGGGGTTTAATGTTGTTGGCCTATCACTGGCGACATTCGGTTTTCTTAATCCTATTTTTGCTGCTTTATTACACCATATTAGTTCAGTATTCGTTGTGACTAACGCAAGTCGCTTGTACTTTACGCATATTGAGAATTCATTTGCCCTGCCCTTATTCAGGAAAATGGATAACTGGTCTAAGAATACAATAAATAAAGATAGCCACTAAATTGAAGATTGCCTATCGTATTTCAAGTCTATGTCACCGTTAAGTATGGAAGTTTAAGCAACAGGTACGTATAAGTTAATTTAGCACACCTGCATATAGGAGAGGGTTATGCAGGCCCCGAGTTTTTAGAGTTCATTTCTGAAATAAATCAACTTGATCAGCGTTAACGCATTACTTTGAGTAAAGCGTTAGGCTAGTTGGATGACGAACCAAAGGTT
>CAYWLM010000141.1:0-5912 GCA_964459125.1 uncultured Methylomonas sp.
TAGGGTCAGGTCCCGAATTGCGAATTAATATACTTTTTAAAGCAGCACGCAGATTACACATTGCCTTTGATATTCTTTAATTGCAGCAATATTAGCATAGCGGCATTGATGTCAGAGTTCTTGATATTTTAAAATCAATTACTCCGCCCCCTTTGTTCAGATATTTGTCATTGAGGAAACTAAATTGCTTGATTCAAAGCAGCAACACGGATAAATCATTATCCGGATTCACTACTGTGCCTGACTTTCCGGCATCATAGCCAGGTAAATGCGCAACACTGTGCAAAAATTCCGCACTACGTAATAATTTAATAAACACATCAAAAGGCGCGCGGTTAACCTGCGCTTTGGGTAACACAAACCAATAGGACTCCCAATTTAAAGGGGCAAAGGCCAAATTAAATTGTGCCGCCGCCGCTTCAATGCCAAAGCCACAATCAGCAACAGAACTGGCCACCAATGCAGCAACAGCACTATGCGTAAATTCTTCATTATCATACCCGTTAATCAATCGACTATCGAGGCCAGCTTGACGCAACATGGCATCCAATGTGGCTCGTGTACCCGAATTACGCTGGCGATTAATAAACTTAACATCGGCACGCAATAGATCGGCTACCACCTGGATATTTTTGGGATTTCCCTGCGCCATCATCAGTCCTTGCTGACGACGCACCGCATAAACTAAAGCATCCGTTTCAGGATTAATAAACCGCCGCACTTGGGGCAGTAAAGTTTTGCCCAATTGCCCTTCAGACAAATGAAAGCCAGCCATATCGTAACGGCCATTTTTATACTGCTGCAAACTATCCAGGCTGCCTTGAAACTGAATATCCAGATTTAAGCCATAAACCTGCAAGGCTAACTCACGCAAATTAGCCACAGCCAGTCCATGACTCGCCGCAATACGCAAGGAACTATCAAAGGCACTATCAATTAAGGTGCTTAACTCCGCAGACAATTCTGATGCCAAACTCTCCAGTTCCGGCTCTAGTCGCGCGGCAATACGTTGATACTCCCAAAGCAATTTTTTGCCAAAAACGGTCAACACAGCACCTTTCCCACGACCGCGTTTAAGCTCCACCAGGGGATACGAAAAATGCTGCTGCCAGTTCTGTAAAGCACCCCAGGCATGGCGATAAGACATACTGCATTCTGCTGCTGCTGCACGCAAAGAACCGTTATCTACGATAGCCTGCAGCAACACAAATAATTCTGTCGGCATATCATAAAGCGCATCGGTTTTACAAAACCAGCGTAAACCTAATTTAATTGTCATGGTAATATTTTTAATTATGTATTTCTTTGCTTATTTTTTTTAAAAAAGTTATATGCTTTAATAGCCTTTATATTGTGAATAGTATAGGTTATTTATGTAAATTATTACATATTAACTACGGGAAATTAATGAAGCAAAAAAAATGGCTACACTATAGTGCTTTGGCGCTGACGCTGCATAGCGGATTGAGCAACGCTACAGACGACCTTAGTTTACAGAAGCAACTGCATTTACCTGACTGGATGACCTTAACAGTCGATCATCGAACACGTTATGAAGGCTATGATAACGCCTTTAAAAAAGGCACTTCTGGCGGTGATCAGGCGATCGATTTCCGGACTAATGTTTTTTTTGGTGTCAAATACAATGGCTTCAGTTTTGGCAGTGAATTTATTGATTCACGTATTGCCATAGAAGGTCATAATACCCCCGTCAACAATAGCCTGGTGAACCAAACCGATTTATTACAGGCTTATATTGGCTGGCAAACTCAAGATTTGTTCAATAGCGGCTTAAGCTTTAATATTCAAGCGGGCCGACAAACCATGGATGTCGGTAGTCGCCGCTTGATAGCGCGTAATCGCTTTCGTAATACCATCAATAACTTTACCGGCATAGACATAACCATTAGTCACAATGAATGGCAATGGCTCAACTTTGCCGTGTTACCTGTCTCTCGCCTGCCAAGTGACGAGGCCTCACTTAGAGCAGGACGCACCGAATTTGATAAAGAAAGCTTTGATCAGATCTTTGCTGGTAGTTTTTTCAGCATGCAAAACCTACCTCTAGCCAGTACAGGGGAACTATATCTGTACTATCTTCATGAAGACGATAACGCGCAAACAGCCACTAAAAATCGCAATCTATTCACTCCGGGTGCGCGCTGGTTTAAAAACGCAAGAACCAGTGAATTTGATTTTGAACTGGAAGTTGTTGTGCAAAGTGGCGATTCCAGAGCAACAAGTGCAGCAACCGATCAACACAGCTTAAACCACCTTGCCTATTTTGGTCATGCTGCATTCGGTTATAGTTTTTCTGCCCCATGGCAACCCCGCCTTGTTTTACAATATGATTATGCCAGTGGCGACAAAGATCCTAACGATAATGCAAACAATCGCTTTGAGACCTTATATGGCGCACGCCGTTTTGAATTTGGCCCAACCAGCATCTGGGGTGCTTTCGCACGTGCCAATATCAACTCCCCAGGCATTCGTTTGCAAGTTAAACCACTACCAAGAGTGACTGCTTTTATAGCGCATCGTGCCTATTGGTTAGCGGAGAAAAAAGACACCTGGGTTGGTGCTGGACTACGCGATATCACAGGCCAAAGTGGCTCATATATTGGCCAGCAAATGGAAATGCGCGTACGCTGGCAAGTGATTGCCCAACTACTTGATTTTGAAACCGGCTGGGCACATCTATTTAAAGGTGAATTTGCTAAAAATGCACCTGGTTCTCCGGCAAATAAAAACGACTCCGATTATTTCTACTGCCAAACATCACTCCATTTTTAATTACTATGAACTCACTAGCATGAAAAAAAATAACGCCTTCAGCGTTCTTTATTTACTCAGTTTCGCGGCTTATGGCAAAAGTAATAGGGGACAGGCCCTGAGGTATCTTTAATTTCGAAACCGATCTTACATATCGCTGTAATCGTGGTCTGTCCCTGAGGTACTCCGCCTCCTTTGTTTGTCATTAGCACATTGCTATAAAATAAAATTACCACAGAAAAGCACTCGCTTTTTTCCCAATAACTTTACCATCAAATACTAATTTTGCTGCAGAACTGCAGATTCCATAACAAACATGTAGCGGTAATAAATGCTCCTCTCTAGGATGGCAATATCTGGCAAAAGGGGCATCAGACCATTGTTCTAATTTTCGCTCTCTTGCATTTTCTGGAATATCATTATTTGTACAGGTATTGATAAGCCAGCGCTCAAAATCTTCATTTTTTTCATCGGGACTACTATTTGATTGGAAAAACGCTCTCATATTATGAAATGAAAACCCTGAGCCAATGATTAATAAATTTTCATTTCTCAATTCTGATAATGCTTTTCCAATGCGGATGTGTTGTTTAGGGTCGAGACTATTCAAAAGGGATAACTGAACACAAGGAATACTGGCATCAGGAAACATGATTTTCAAAGGAACAAATAATCCATGATCAAAACCACGATGATTATCTAGTGTAGCTTCAACTCCGCTATTCTGTAATAAATTAAAAATTTTCTCAGCAAGCTGCGGGTTGCCTAATGCTGGATATTTGATTTTATATGCTTCATCAGGAAAACCAGCATAATCATAAATTAATGCAGGCGTTTCCCCGCTAGTAATTGTTGCTCTGTCTTCCTCCCAGTGAGCGCTGATAATAAGTATTGCTGAAGGCCTACCTAATGTTGGTGTAATGTGTTTTAAGAAATCGACCAACTCTTGATGTCCCTGATCACCTAACAAAGGCAGTGGACCTCCACCATGAGGAATAAACAACACCTTACTGAGTAAACTTTTTGTTTTTTCTTGCATATTTCTCGATAAGTAATTAGTTTGTCTGTGGAGGTGCTAACTAGTGATTGTTTCGATGCGGATAACTTTATGCCCATCCAGAATGAAACTAGAATCAGGTCCCGAATTGCGAATTAATGTACTTTTTAAAGCAGCACGTATTTATGCACTCTAGATTTTACATTGTTTTTGATAATCTTTAATTGCCACAATATTAACATAGCGGCATTAATGTCAGAGTTCTTGATATTTTTAAATCAATTAGACTGATTCTTTTTGATTCACTTTTGATTCATAAATGTTGGAATTTTAGAACTGACCCTGTTTTTGGTTCTGTTTTTGTTTTGACCCCGTTTTTGTTCCGGGGTTAAGGTAGATCGGTACTTTTTTGGCATACAAACCTATCATATACTACATATAGGGGTTACTCCACGAAATCGGGAAGAGCCCTATTATTTGCATCTTAGTGAGGCATTATGTAAAATTTCAGGTCCTCATTCTCGGCTCAAAGTTGTGAGTAGTGAACAGGAGGTGTATTACTCAAGGACTTAATAAACTTTAATATCTAAAGGTAGAACTTATGAAAAAAATTTTTATAGTAACCGTATTAATGATGCCAATAGTTGTATTTGCGGCAGATGTTGTTCAGAAAGAAAAGGCAGTCAGTGCGCAAAAACAAAAACAAGAAAAACAAGAAAAACAAAAACAAGAAAAGCAAAAACCTCAGGGGAGTCCTGTTAAAATTGACGCAAATTATTGCCGTACTCACACTTGCTAATATAGCGTAAGGATAAATTATGAATAAAATAATAATTGGTTTATTAAGTATTTCGACTTTATGTCATAGTGGTGTTGCATTTTCACAGGATGAACATGGAGCAGTAAGTTCTGTTGCATCAGACAGAGCTTCATTTATGTCTGATAGTAATAAGTTGCATATCCCTTATGTTTTAATGAACGAAGGTACTAGTCCAGCACTATCCGCCGAGATGTATTTTTCTAATATTGATGACCAAGGCAATTTGTTATTTACTTTAAATCCTAATGAAATTCATGAAATTCATGAACCACATTTTGGCTATATAGGAGAAGCAAGTCCTCAACATTGGGGCGGACTAACAACTGACTATATAATGTGTGGAATAGGCAAAAACCAGTCTCCGATTGATATAGACTCTACTGTTATATCGAACAATTTTAATAATATTGAATTCAATTATGATATATCATCTCTCACTATAGTAAATAATGGACATACTATCCAAGTTAATTATGATGAGGGTAGTAGCATTGGTATTAATGGTAAAACCTATGATTTAATTCAATTTCATTTTCATACACCTAGTGAACACACAATTGCGGGGGAGTCATTTCCTATTGAGATGCATCTAGTACATATTAGTAATGAGGGTGATTTGGCTGTAATCGGTGTGTTATTTAATGAAGGTGCTGAAAATCAGGAGCTAATAGAAATTATCAATGCAATTCCTGCGGAGGAATCTGAACCTGAGACTATTGGTGAAATTAGCATTGATATAAATAATTTGTTACCAGAAGATAACCTTGAGTATAGATATTCGGGTTCGTTGACAACGCCGCCATGCTCTGAAGGTGTGAAATGGTTTGTTATGCAGAACCATCTCGAAATGTCTACTACTCAACTGCAAAGTTTTCAAGAGGTTTTAGGGCATAACAACCGTCCAGTACAGCCTTATTTTGCTAGAGAAGTTTTGCAAAACGAATAAAATTCTTGTTTAAACAATGCGGGGAGTCGCTGTTTTTGTGAAAGCTTTTTTTGGGCAGCCCAAGCAAGCGGCAAAAACTTAACGCGACCACTTTTATGCCTCCGGCGGCTCCGATTCGTCCTCGTCACCTCGTCCCGACCCAACAGGGGGTCGGAACATAGGCTCCAAATGACTTGACGCCGTGTCGGAATGCCTTTTTATTTTGTCTACGCCTTCGCTCTCGCTCAGACTCCGACAAAACTACCGGCCCTACGGCTATCGTAGACTAAAAATCTTCACTTTGCTAAGCTCCGTTTCCAAGATTTTCAGGAAAACTAGGGTCAGCACGGTAGGTCCGATTAGCGCAGCGTAATCGGACGAATAATTATCTAAGCTAA
>CAYWLM010000142.1:0-5873 GCA_964459125.1 uncultured Methylomonas sp.
CCACTGAAGCTGATCGTGCCGGGGTATTTTGGTACTTACTGGGTCAAACACCTATCTGAAATTGAGGTCATTGACCATCTCTACGAAGGTCACGATGCGCACTTCATGACTAAAGCCTACCGTGTACCAGATAATGATTGTATGTGCGTTGCGCCCGGAACGAAAGCAGACAAGACGCGCCCAATTTCCACATTACCGGTGCGTAGTTTTATTACCAGCGTAAAGGCAAACGACGTATTACCAGTAAACCGTACAGTAAAATTAAGAGGTATTGCCTTCGACGATGGTTCTGGCATTAAGACTGTCGATGTATCCATGGACAGTGGCCAGACGTGGCGCTCTGCAACACTGGGCAATGATCTGGGGCGCTTCTCATTTCGTGAATGGCAACTCGCCATAAGCTTTAAAAATAAAGGCTCAGCCGTGCTTTTGGTGCGGGCCAGTAATAGGCAGGGAGAAATACAACCTCTCAAGGCTGACTGGAACCCTAGTGGCTATCGACGCCATGCCATCGAATCCACCCCTATCACTATTGCCTGAGGAACAAGCCATGCAACGTACTAAAAAACCTATCCTGGGCCTGGCTTTCACACTCATTGCTACGCTGATTACACCACCTACACAAGCCGCACCCAATCAGATCAAGCTACCACCAGAAACAGCTAAACTACTTGAATCCACGCTGCCTGGGTACACGCTTGCAACACAGCAATGCCTTATCTGCCATTCGGCAGACTATATTAATTATCAGGCACCTGATATGACTCAGGAACAGTGGACTAACGAAGTATTTAAAATGCAGAACTCTTACGGCGCAAAGTTTAGCGAACAAGAGGCCAGGAGTATTGGTGCCTACCTTGCAGTAGCCTATGGCAATGCAAAAGCAACCGATGCCAGTGTGGTTTCAGCATCTACACCCAAGCCTAAGCCTAGCGCGGAAAACTCTAACGCCATTATCAATGTGCAGCTGTTATTCGATAGCAATGGTTGCCTAGCCTGCCACGCCATTAACAAAAAATTAGTCGGGCCGTCCTTGCAGGAAATAGCGACCAGATATAAGGGGGATGCAAAGGCGAAATCTAAATTAGCTACCTCAATCCAGAAAGGGAGTAGTGGAAAATGGGGCCAAATACCTATGCCAGCAATGACTGACTTAAACATTGAGCAGGCAAATGCACTAGCTTCCTTTGTATTGCAACAGTGAGGAGTAAAAAGAGTTCGGCAATGCTAGTTATATAAGATAACCGCGGGCAAAGTAACATTATATTTAATGCCGTTTTTTTTCACTCTGACTCCAATTATTCTTCCCTGCCACTGCGGATATTCATCAAAAACAGATAAAAAAAAAGGAAAGGAGGAGCCCCCCTTTCCTATAATTTGTCTTAAAAAATTGCTTAGTCTACTTGAGCAATCACTTCAGCAGTACGCGTTTCGCCTTTACCAGTAGTAAGTAAATCCCAGACTAATAAACCTAATCCTGTTGCAGTGACCCAACCGAAAAGCATACGCCATTGCATCGCACTCATAAAAGAAGGGTGTGTTTGCGCAGAAAAATAGCCCCCCCAGGTAGATCCGCCTATGGCACGTTCAATAAAGGACTGTTCATAACCCGCGATTAATAGCGCAATAGTCATACCCAGTACACCGATATTTAATAAAGCCAGTGCCCATTTCCAGCGCCAGGCATTGTGCAAACCAGCACCCATCCAGACATTACCACGCCAGTGCTGGATGGCAATATAAAAGAACGCAATATTAATCGTCGCATAAGCGCCAAAGAAGGCTAAATGCCCATGGGAAGCTGACCATTGTGTACCATGAGTGTATAAATTAATTTGTGGCAGAGTGTGCATAAAGCCCCAGACACCGGCACCAAAGAAGTTACCAAATGCATGTGCAATTAGCCAGGCCATTGCCGGGTGATTCAAATTTTTAAATCCGCGTTCGCCCGAATCGTAGACCGCATGGACAACCATTGCCACTAAAGGAATGGGTTCTAACGCAGAGAAAAAACCACCAATTGTCAGCCAGTATTCAGGTGTACCAATCCAGAAATAGTGGTGGCCTAAACCTAAAATACCCGAACCAAACATTAAAGCAACTTCGATATATAACCAGGTTTGTACGATTCTACGACTGACGCCTAAAATTTTCATTAATGACCAGGCCATAATAACACCGACCAAAACTTCCCAGGTCGCTTCAACCCATAGGTGAATCACCCACCACCACCAGAATTGTTCATGGGTGATATTAGTCATATAAAACATACCTGCGACATACAGGCCAGCTAAAGCAACAAGATCCAAAGTTAATACGCCAGCAATTCCAGACCATTGACCTTTACTAAAAGTCATCACGACGTTATAGAAGAAAATCAGCATCACCACGACAATGCCAATATCTGCCCAGCGAGGTGCTTCGATATATTCACGGCCTTCATTAATAAGCCATATAGTGGTATCGTTACCAGCGCCTGTTTGCACTAATAAATAAACCAGAACAACCACAGTAATAGCCGCGCTTAACACCCAAAATCCAAGCACACCAAATTTTAGCCCTACAATTTCTGTGCCGCTTTCGTCTTCTAAAAGCCAATAAGTACAACCGATAAAGCCATACAACATCCATAAAATCATGGCATTGATATGTATCATGCGATTAACACTAAAATCCAGAATGTCATAAAGAAATTCTGGAGCAAGAAATTGTGTAGCGGCCAGCAAGCCAAATAAAATCTGGAAGATAAATAAGACTACTGCCCCCATGAAATATTTGACAGCTAGTTTTTGCCCGCCATTCAAGGTGCTGTCATCAACGGCGGCCCAGGAATGAAACGCGGTTAATTTATCTTTCAGTGCAGATGAGCCTTGTTTAACTCTTTCAGTATTAGCACTCATTATTAGTCATCCTCTGCGTAAATGGTGGTGAAATTATAAGGAAAGCCATTAGTATCAATACTTGACATCCATTTTAAGAAAGCAACAACGCCTTTAGCCTCATCTTCTGTTATATCAAGATTAGGCATCTTGCGTCCGGTACCAAAAGTACGCGCATTTTTTTCTGGATCCATGAGAAATTTCAACATCTGTTCTTCACGTAAATCAACGGTTAACCAGCCTTGATCAAGCCAGGCTTTAGTTAAATCAGGTGCATAATAGGCACCATTCCCTAATAGGGTATGACAATTCATACAGTTTTTAGCCTGCGTGGTTTTTTTGCCTAAAGTCACCAGTTGTTCAGCTTCCTCTTCGCTAAAAACTTTGCCAAATAATAATTCCTCGCCGCCAATCACAGGCATATACTTATTCAGTTTTTTATCAAATTGATAATCAATTTTTTTATTGATAACTGAATAGGCAGGGACACGCTCCCCACCAGCTGAGGTTTGTTTTAAGGTATCAAAGGTTAAAACAACCAGAATCAAAAAAGAACCGGCGGTTACCCATATGGCTACCTTTTTCCAAAAGGACTCGGAAGCCCACTGAGGTGTTTCACTCATTTATCTTTCTCCAGGGTAGTAATTAAATCAGGTTTATCATAGGTTTGTTTGCATAAGTGCCAGATAGCAATAGGCGCAAAAAAATAGCCAATGACCATTAAATATGAAATTATCCGCCAGTAGCCGTCCAGGTTAGCGGCAAGCGTTAATTGGTAAACAGAAACAAGCAGTATTAAATAAGAGACATAAGCGGATAGCTTGATACTTAGTCGAGGTTTGACTTTAGACCAGGCAAATAACAACGCATAACTTGCCCCAGCCATAATAATTAAAGCTGAAGAAAAAAAGGTAATAAAAAAATCTTTTAAAGCGACGGGTTCAAGCATGTTTAGTTTTTTGTTAATAGTAGTTTACGAACAGATAGCACGAACCTGAACACATTACATACCCACCGACATTTATTTAGGTGGGCGTCATTTAGATTTTTGTTTAAAACGACAGGCGCAACTCATTCCACCATACATTTATATAAAGATAGTTCGTTGACAGTCAATAATGTGAATAATCGATTTGCTTTATGCAACCCAGCCAGAAAATGTACTATATTTTTTGCAATTATAGCTGAAATTATTCTGCAGTACAGTAAGCTTTCAAATGAATATTGCTAAATGAGTATTCAGGCTTTTCTCAATTCCGCAGTGTATACTTCGCGCGGTGACGGTTGCGGATTTTATAGCGCGTTGATTTTGGTCGAGAGCACGGCGCTGAAACAGGCACATAGCAAGCTACGCAACTGTTTCAGCAACGCAGCTATCGGCTAAAATAGTCCGTCAGAAAACCGCAATCGTAGCCGTGTGAAGTATAACTTAGCAAACAGAGCATTTATGACCTATCAATACATAATTTACTTATAATGTAATGAGGACAAGGAGCCGTTTAAGTTTGAGTAATGACAGCTCGGTAGATTAGCGGGCTCTTGAATCTACAAAGACACTTTTACCGTTAAGCCCAGTTTACGAATTTTCTCAGCAAAATCATCTAATTGTTCCAGGCTCGCAGTGCTAATCATATCTGCTTCAGGCTGTAAGGAGGGTCTAGCCAAGCTATATAACATAACACCTTGTAATGGGGCCTGTAGAATTACCTTGGCTAAAAAAGCCAAATACGCTTCTTGCTCGTGTACTTCTAACAGTCCAACACCTCCCCTGCTTGAAGCAAAACCAAGCACACAAGTCTGGACCCACGTAGCACAGAGCCTGGCTGAACTTATTAAATTATCCAGCTGTTTATGAGAACTTAAGCCCGCATGATTCAATTCTTCCCGCCCTAAATCAGTGGCGCTATCTAATTTATACCAGACCTGTCCATTGTATTGATTAAACAACTGCAAGCCTGCTTGTACATGCGCTTTATGCATCAAGCTTCCATTAGTAATCAATACATATTGAAACGGATCAGGGATGTTTGCTTGCCCGACAACCTGGGTAATTAAGGCAATTGCTGAAACAAAATCATGCACGCTAGTGGGTTCACCATTACCGGAAATGGCAATATCTTTAATCATTTGTCTTTCCGGCTGTATTTCAAATCGTTGATAAAAACTCCCATGCAGCACATCCTGTAAAAATGCGGCCAACTCTGTCGCTAATAAGCCCAAATCCAGTTCCGGCGCAGCCCCTATGCTTAAGTCAGGTACCTGGCAATATACACAACGCCAATTACAGGCATTATTTGTATTAAAATTAATGCCTATCGATAAACCACCCGAACGTCTGGAGATAACAGGATAAATATATTGATAACCTGCGACATCACGATCATGGTTTGTTACTGTAAGTGTGGACATAAAAGCTAAAATTAATCTTAAAAAATGTTATTCTACTGGCTTAGAAAAATATTTATTTAAGTTTTTGGAGAGAAATATGAGCGAGAGAATTGTATTGCGTACTGGCGAAGCATTAGTTGCCGGTGGCCCACCAGGTACAGCAGCAGAACCTGAAATTGTCATCGGTGAATTAGACGGGCCGGTGGGTACTGCATTAGCGACTTTAACGGGTGACCAGGCTAAGGGTCATTCTAAAGTATTTGCTATTTTAAATACAGATATTCAAGTACGTCCGGTGACGTTAATGGTCAGTAAAGTAACCGTTAACAACAGCCGTTACACCAACATTCTGATGGGAACTGTACAGGCTGCGATTGCTAATGGTGTTTTAGATGCGGTTCGTGCTGGCGATATTCCTAAAGAAAAAGCGAATGACCTAGGCATTATTTGTTCAGTCTGGTTAAACCCTAGTGTTGCGACTGATGATAATCTGGATCATCAAATTCTATTTGATATCCATCGTAAAGCAACTGCTCTAGCCATTAAAAAAGCAATGAACAACGAGCCGAGCATTGATTGGTTATTAGACAATCAGGACAAAATCAC
>CAYWLM010000143.1:0-2682 GCA_964459125.1 uncultured Methylomonas sp.
GGTCTTGAGTGCTGCTATGGTCAGTATGGTATGCAAAGGGAGTTGTTTGATTATCAATTGTATGAGTATTAGCTGGTCAGCTATAGGCTTAACCATGACTGGGCAATGGCCAAATGCTGAAGTAATAGGTGTTATTAGCATCATGAGTATCAGCGAAACTGAAAGCCGGTAGCGAGTCATTTAAATCAGGATTACCTTGATAAGGATAAGACGTTTAAAAAAAGCATAAATGACAGGTTTAAGCAAAAACATATAATATGCGTTCACGACAAAAAAAATAGCTAGCAAAAACAAAAATCATAATTCAGTATATAGTGATGCAAGGCGATGATAATAAGCGTTATAATTTCATCCCAGTTTAAAGCTAGTTATGGTTATTTATATGCGGGTTATTTTAATATTTGTGCTTTCGGTCTTTATGGACTCTACTGCTGCGATTACCAAATGCGAGTTAAATGGTAAGGTTTATTATCAAAAGGCAGCCTGTCCAGAGCATGCAGCCAGCAAATATTTGATTAATGGAAAATATATTGATGAGGAGCAGTTACTCAAATATAGGCAAGAAAAAAAAGAACAAACGCCTGAAGACATAGCAGCTGTAGGTGAAGAAAAACCAAAGCAAACACCGAATTCAATTGAATCGACTGATGCTCAGCTAGAAGCAGCGGACGGGCAGGACCAAAAGCCTGTCCAAAATAAAAAACCCGCGCAGATTAATGTTCCCAGCGCATTTGAATATGTAAATCCTAAGCTGGCTGATATGCAGCGGCAATTAGACGAACAAAATAAAGAATTACAAAAACTACAAAATGCACAATAATTATTGCGTATGGCACTTGCAGAATTTAATTTAATCAAACAGTTCTTTACTCGCCCTGTACAAGGTAAAAGTACCCGACTATCTGTCGGAGATGATTGTGCACTGCTTGCCATTCCTGAAGGCTATGAATTAGCAATTACTACCGATACCATGGTGGAGAATGTGCATTTTTTTTCCGATGTATCGCCCGAACTATTAGGGCATAAATTATTAGCCGTCAATTTAAGTGATTTAGCCAGTATGGGAGCTGAGCCCATTGCCATTACTCTAGCGCTGACTATGCCAAAAGTTGATGCAGAATGGCTGCAGGCATTTGCTAATGGCCTGTTTGCCTTGGCCGATAAATATCAGCTTGATTTAATTGGCGGGGATACTACTTCAGGGCCTTTAACTTTAAGTATTCAGGCAATGGGCCTTGTGCCAGATAATCAGGCATTAAAACGCTCAGCTGCAAAAGTGGGTGATTTGATTTATGTGACAGGCTGTATTGGTGATGCTGGTTTAGGTTTAAAAATCAAACAGGGCTATGCATGTCTGGATATGCAGCAGGCTATACAGAGGTTTAATAAGCCTGAGCCGCGTATTCAGGAAGGCTTAGAACTACGCTCTTTAGCAAATGCCTGTATTGATATTTCAGATGGCCTGGCTGCTGATCTGGGGCACATTCTGAGTAAAAGTGCGGTCGGTGCCAAGCTTGATTATGCGCAAATACCGATGTCAGCAGCGGTAACAAACTATCTACAGAAAACGGGCGATTGGCAGATGCCATTGATAGCAGGTGACGATTATGAATTATGTTTTACCATAAATGCTGAAAATGTCGGGAGATTAAACATCTCATGTACCTGTATAGGTATTATTGAAGAGGAGCAGGGACTACGTATCTCGTATCATGGAGAAACCTCAATTTTTAATAAAAGTGGCTTCGAGCACTTTAATACGGAAAATAAATAATGTTTTTGACTAAAGTAGGAAAAAATCAATTAAGCGCACGGGAAATATTATTAGACCCGGTTTTATGTCTGGCTTTTGGCTTTGGTTCGGGCTTGGCAAAAAAAGCGCCAGGAACCTTTGGGACCTTAGCGGCTGTGCCAATTTATATAGCTTTAATGCAGACAAATATTTGGCTGTATACTGTTGTTACCCTATTGTGTTCAGTTGTGGGTATCTGGATTTGTGGTGTTGCTGCAGACAAATTAGGAGAGCATGATTTTGGAGGAATAGTCTGGGATGAAATTGCTGGTTATTTAATTACCATGTGGTTTGTTGCTTTTAGCTGGCAAAATCTAATATTGGGATTTATACTATTCAGGATATTCGATATCATTAAGCCATGGCCGATAAAATGGATAGATCAAAAAATATCGGGTGGCTTTGGTATTATGCTGGATGATGTCATTGCAGGCCTGATTGCTGGACTTATTTTAGTGATAATCAATTTAATTTAAAATTAAACTTGCCAGACCTGAAATACTCAGTATAATGGAACAAATCAATCGCGGGGTGGAGCAGCTTGGTAGCTCGTCGGGCTCATAACCCGAAGGTCGTAGGTTCAAATCCTGCCCCCGCTACCAGATTTTTTAAAGACCCCTTTTTGGGGTTTTTCTGTTTCTAGGCACTAGAAAAAAGTGATTAAGGTAGTGTATGGAAGGGGCTTTAGCCTCTTTTTTTATGTGTGCAAGAAAGTGAGGCGTAATGAAACAAGCTCCTGAACATTTACTTGAATTAATAGAACCTGTGGTCGAAGGCCTCGGATATGAGTGCGTGGGAATTGAATATAATTCTCATCCTAAACATGGGTTCTTACGTATATATATTGATAGTGAGCAAGGTGTAGGCATGGAAGATTGCACTAAAGTGAG
>CAYWLM010000143.1:2782-5769 GCA_964459125.1 uncultured Methylomonas sp.
GCGATGTCAAAAGCACGGCTTGAGCCAGACTATTCAATTTAAGGAGGTTTAGATGGCAGATAAAGATGTTTTATTGGTTGTGGATGTTTTTTCCAATGAAAAAGATATAGAAAAAGAAGTTATATTTCAGGCAATCGAGTCAGCACTGGAAAGTGCAACTGTATCGCGTTATGAATTTCCTATTAAAGCCAGAGTTTCGATAAACCGGATTACGGGTGCTAATACGACATATAGGCGTTGGCAGGTGGTAGAGGAAAGTGCTGAATTTCCTGGAGGAGTTGAATTCCCGACTACACAAATTTCATTGCAAATTGCACGCATCGATGACCTTGAAATAGAGGTAGGAGATTTTGTCGAAGATGAAATTGAGCCAGTAGAATTTGGACGAATTTCCGCGCAGGCTGCTAAGCAGGTTATTATCCATAAAGTTCGCGAAGCTGAACGTAAAAAAGTGGCAGATGCCTATATGGACAGGGTCGGTGAATTAGTCACGGGAGTAATTAAGCGTATTGAAAAAGGCAGTGTCTACATGGATTTAGGCGGCAATGCAGATGCTTATATTCCACGAGAACATATGATTCCAAGACAGTCGGTAAGAGTAGGCGATCGTATAAGAGGATATTTAAAAGAGGTGCGTACTGAGGTACGTGGTCCGCAATTATTTGTTAGCCGCACGGCTCCGGAATTATTATTGGCTTTATTTCGTCTGGAAGTCCCTGAAGTGGGAGAAGGCTTAATCAATGTATTAGGTGCTGCACGTGACCCGGGGTCAAGAGCAAAAATAGCGGTGCGCAGTAATGATCCGCGTATAGATCCGGTTGGTGCTTGTGTTGGTATGCGTGGTTCGAGAGTGCAGACGATTTCTAATGAATTAAATGGCGAACGTATTGATGTCATTTTATGGAATGAAAATGACGCGCAGTTTGTTATTAATGCAATGGCTCCCGCTGAAATTGAGTCTATTGTCGTTGATGAAGATAAGCATACTATGGATGTAGCAGTGTCTTCCGATAGTTTGTCTCAGGCGATTGGTCGTGGTGGACAGAATGTACGTTTAGCTACCGAGCTAACAGGCTGGGAACTTAATGTCAGGGATGCTGATGAGGTTAATAAAGATTCTGAAGCAGTACTACACAAGTTAGTTGAGGAGTTTACACAACAGTTGAACGTCGATAAAGATATCGCAACAGTCCTGGTTGAGGTTGGCTTTAATTCAGTTGAAGAAATTGCTTATGTTCCTAGTAGTGAGATGCTAGAAATTGATGGCTTTGATGCGGAATTAGTGGAAACGCTAAGATCACGTGCGAAAGATATTTTACTGATTAACGCGATTGCATCCGAAGAAAAAATTGAAACAGCAGAACCAGCTGAAGATTTACTGGCTATGGAGGGCATGTCGGAAGAGTTAGCTTCCGAGTTAGCCGGCCATGGGATTATAACGATGGACGATTTAGCTGAACAAGCGGTAGATGATTTGCTTGAATTCTCGGGTATGAATGAGGAAATAGCTGCTAAATTGATTATGAAAGCGCGCGAACCTTGGTTTGCCAATGAAAACAGCGAGGGTTAAATATGAGTGATAAAACAGTACAAGAATTAGCTGGTATAGTTGGGATACCTTTGGAACGCTTATTAGAGCAAATGAAAGAGGCGGGCATTGTAGCGCACTCTGCTAAGGACACCATCAATGACGACGAAAAAATGGCGCTATTGGGTCATTTGCGTAAGCGTCATGGTAAAGATGAAGAGACCGAAGCCAATGCAGCCAAAAAAGTTACTTTAAAGCGCCGCACTGTTACTTCTTTAAAGCAGGGCACAGTACCTGGAAAAAATACTAAGACAATTAATATTCAGGTTAATAAGCAAAAAACCTATATTAAGCGTGAAAATGCTATGTCAGATGAAGAGCGTGAAGAGTTAGAGCGCGTTAAAAAAGATCTGGAAGAGCGTGCGCAAAAACAGGAAGTTGAAGAGCAGTTACATAGAGATAAAGCAGCAAGAGAAAAAGCTGAATTAGAAGCGAAACAGGCTGCGGTAAGAAAGCAGGAAGAAGATGTTCGCGCAGAACGTGCTAAGAAAGAGAAGGAAACTGAGGCTGAGCGCCATAAGACAGAAAAAGCTCAACGACTGGAAGCATCTGTTGAACGTAATGCTGAAAAAGTAAGGAAACAAGCGGCGGCTAAAAAAGTTGCAGCTGAAAAGAAAGCAGGAGGAGGCGTGGCGAAAAGGCCGGTTGTTAGAAAACCGGCAGTTACAACCTCAGGAAAGCCAGCGGAAAAGGCTGCAACAGTGCATAGACGGGCAGATAAGCCAGCTGGTGGCGCAAGGCCATCTTATGGCAAAAAAGGTCGCAAAAAAGGTGGGAAAGGTAAAAATGAGAAACAATTTATTGTTGATCCTAATGCCAAGCATACTTTTGCAATGCCAACTGAAATTGCTGCTAAAGATATAAATATTCCGGAAAATATTATTGTTTCTGAATTAGCTCAGAAAATGAGTGTCAAAGCCGCTGAAGTGATCAAGCATTTAATGAAGCTTGGTATCATGTCAACTATTAACCAAAGTATCGATCAGGAAACGGCGGTTATCTTAGTTGAAGAGATGGGACATAATCCTATCATGACCAGCGAAGAAGATCATGAAACTGATATGCTGGCGGAGCATACTGAAGCTGATGAGCGCGAGGAATTTTCTAGAGCACCTATTGTCACCATTATGGGGCATGTTGATCATGGTAAAACCTCCTTATTAGATTATATTCGTGAAACGCGAGTTGCTTCAGGTGAAGCTGGCGGAATTACCCAGCATATTGGTGCCTATCAGGTTAAAACAGACCATGGCGCGGTGACTTTTCTGGATACACCGGGTCATGCTGCCTTTACGGCGATGCGTGCACGTGGTGCAGATGTTACCGATGTCGTTATCGTGGTTGTCGCTGCTGATGATGGGGTTATGCCACAAACCAAAGAAGCGGTAGAGCATGCACG
>CAYWLM010000144.1:0-5712 GCA_964459125.1 uncultured Methylomonas sp.
AAAGGGCGCAGAAAGAACCAGCGTTCCGTGCGGGTAACGAACAACAACAAATGACCGCCGGCAACCAGTTGCAGAAACATCAGGGTTTGTAGCTGGGCATGTGTTGCCAAACCAAAAAAAGCCTGCTCAGCCGGACTTGATAATACTTCCATGCCGATTAGCAGTAAACCAAACGATTCGACAATCGAAAACAAACCAAGCACTGCAGAGACGCCTAACAAGCGAGGCATTTTCCAGCGAATCGGTTTGTCACTGACTGGCGTGTTGTCATAGGCGATGGCCATAATCGGCACATCATCGAGTAGCGACATGGCGACGATCATAATGGGCGTCAGCGGTGTAAAACCGAGAAAGATAGTTGACAGCACCACCAGAAACATAATATCCATGGTCAATGCCACACGATAAATAGTATAACTGGTAATACGTCCAAAAATACGCCGCGCTTCGTCGATGGCACTGTTGATCACCGACAGTCCAGGCGCTGTAAGAATCAGCGCTGCTGCGCCGCGTGCCGCATCAGTAGCCCCGGAAACAGCGGTACCGCAGTCGGCTTGCTTGAGTGCAGGCGCATCGTTAACGCCATCACCGGTCATTGCCACTAGATGCCCGCGCGATTGCAAAGCCTTAACGATAGCGTATTTGTGCTCAGGGAACACACGTGCAAAACCGTCCGCTCGTTCAATCAAATCGACAATTTCCGGCGGCACATTATTGGGATCCATGTCTTTAGGGAAGGCATCTGCCGCAGGAAGGATGTTGGTTCCCATACCAAGTTGCCTTGCCGTTTCAATAGCGATTGCGGTGTCATCACCGGTAATCATTTTCACCTGCACCCCTTTTTCGCGGGCATTATCAATAGTCCTTTTTGAATCATCACGCGGCGGATCAAACATGGGTAATATGCCCAATAAAGACCAGCTTACGCCATCATCCTCCGAGCGTGCAACGCCTAGTGCCCGCGAACCCTTAGCAGCCAGTGCTGCAACAGTATCCTTGACCTGTTGCGAAACTTCCGCTGAGGGTTTGGCAATATCAACAATCGCCTGTGGCGCACCTTTGGTGACTACGAAAGCCTTGCCTGCCAGGTCGATTACGTTTGCCGCAGTGCGTTTACTAACCGGATCAAAAGGCAAAAATTTGAGTTTTTTCCAGTTGTTAAGCGTGCTTTGATCCTTAAGCGCCGAGATAACTGCGGTATCAATGGCATCTTTATCTTCAATATTCGACGCGAGTGCTGCGGCTAGAATGCAGTCTTGTGCGTCATGGCCCGCTATCAGAATGGGCTCTGCCAACGAAAGTTGATTTTTGGTCAAGGTCCCGGTCTTGTCGGAGCAGAGTATATCTACACCCGCCATTTCCTCAATCGCCGAAAGCTTGGAAACAATCGCTTTTTCCTTGGATAATTGCAGCGCTCCCAGCGCCATAGTCATCGAAAATACCGTCGGCATTGCTACCGGAATTGAGGCAACCAATAACACCAGTACAAACTGCAGGATGCTCAGGGCATCGTTGACATCCCAGTCGTCGGCAATGACAATATCATGATAAACTCTAACGGCCACCATGATCAGCGCAAGCACGATAGCGAGGATAATAAGAAAGTTGCCAATCTGAAACATGGCCTTTTGCGCGTGACTGACCGAACCTGCGCCAGCCACCAGTTTGGCAGTTCGCCCAAATAAAGTATTTGAGCCCGTGTTAATGACTACGCAAACCATTTCTCCTTGTTTTACCATACTGCCCGAATAGCCCTCATCACCAACCTTCTTTGCTACCGGCAGCGATTCGCCGGTTAGTGCCGACTGGTCGATGGAAGCATAGTCACCACTGACCATCCTCACATCGGCAGGAACGATCATACCCAACCGTATCTTGATGATATCACCCGGAACCAGTGTCGCCGCGCCTACTGTTTGCCATTCGCCATCACGCATTGCAGTAGCTTCCAGTGCCAGTCCTTTTTTTAGCTCCGCCAGCGCATTCGAGGCTTTGCGGTCCTGCCACATCTCTAGCCCAACGTTAAACAATAGTAAGAAACTAATGATAGCGAAGTCATCCCAGTGACCAATCATAGCTGAAACAAGTGCTGCAGCCTCGATCATATAGGCAATAGGCCCCATGAAATGCCCCAGAATTTTGGCAGTCAGACTTTCCTCTTTTTCAACCAGAGCATTCGGCCCATATTGGGTGAATCGTTGTTGTGCCTCGGCGCCGCTTAATCCTTGCTCAACTTGAACGTCCAGTTGGGCAAGTAAATCATTGACAGGCATTTTCTCAAGATCAGCACCGCCTGTAGTCCCAGTGGCAGGTAGTTCTATATTTGGCATTGCAAATTCCCCGTTTGTATAAAATTGAGTGGATAATTGAATTTGAATTTTTCACAGCAAAAACAGCTCATTTTAATTAGACAATCACTTAACAAAAGACATATCTACTGTAGAAAGTCTGCTTTATTATGCATGTACCAGATAAGTGACAGTACACACCGTGGCAAATTTCGTCCATTTGAATCTCTTGCCTAAATTTAACTCTTTATCCAGGTAATAGCATCCTGAAATTCTGATAATTTATAGCTAGCCACCTGGCCATCCATAAAATAGGAGCCAACCTTAGTTGCCCATGCCACCCATTGCTGGTCACTTACTACCGCGACTTTCTCGAAGTCATGTCGATGCTGTAGCCCAAATACAGCATCATCCCAGGCAGCGCCTGACTCCCATCCGGTAAAATTTTCATCTAAATAAAGCAGCACTCTTATTTTTCCACATTGATCTATTAACTGCGTGAGTCGAGGAATAAAAATCTCTTCGTAATCCTTGCTGGTTAACATCTCCATTGCTTTAACGACCAGGATGTTTCCTGCGCTTTGCGGCATAATTTCTATCATGATCATGATCTCTTATGTATTAATAGCTTAGTCAATTGCAATAGCAGTGAAACTAGAGAGAACACTTTTTTGCCCACTGCTTTTATATTTGTTTACCCTGCCATCCGCTTTTCGACCTCCAGTATTTGCAATGTTGTTTTGATAACAGTGTCCGGATTCAAACTAATGGAATCAATACCGATCTCAACCAGAAATTCAGCGATCTCAGGGTAATCAGAAGGTGCCTGTCCGCAAATACCCGAGTGCCGGGCATTGCGTTTAGCCCCTGCAACAGCAAGCCGAATCATCTCTTTGACCCCTTCATCACGCTCATCAAAGTCAAAAGCTACAATTTCAGAATCCCGATCTACTCCTAATGTTAACTGAGTGAGATCATTAGAACCAATAGAAAAACCATCGAACAGCCTGGCAAATGCATCAATCTGAATCACGTTGTTGGGAATCTCACACATCACATATATTTCAAGTCCATGCTTACCCTGCTGTAATCCTAGTTCGGCCATTTTAGCCAGTACCCGTTCGCCCTCATCCACGCGTCGACAGAAAGGAATCATTAAAATTACATTACTTAAGCCCATATCATCGCGCACCCGCTTCATAGCCGCACATTCCAGCGCAAAGCCCTGCTCATAAGCCGGATGGGTATAGCGGGATGCACCACGGAAACCGAGCATCGGATTGGCCTCTGTCGCTTCAAAAACACTGCCGCCAAGCAAGGAAGCATATTCATTGGTTTTGAAGTCGGACATACGCACGACTACTGGCCTGGGATAAAAAGCAGCGGCGATAGTGCCTACCCCTTCGGATAAACGCTGTACAAAGTAGTCAGCAGGACTGGCATAATTTTTGGTTAATTGCTGTATGGCCCTCCGCTCAGTTTCGCTCTGTACCTTCTCCGGGTGCAACAAAGCCATCGGATGTACTTTGATGTATTCATTAATAATAAATTCCATTCTTGCAAGACCCACACCGTCATTAGGTAGAAAGCTGTGTTTAAACGCAAGTTCCGGATTCCCCAGATTGAGCATGACTTTTGTTTTCGGACGCGACAAAGTGGCAAGGTCAGTGCTTATAATTTCAAAAGGAATGGCATCACGATAAATCTTGCCAACATCTCCTTCAGCACAAGATATTGTTATTTGCTCGCCGTTCGCGATCGCGCTGGTGGCATCATCACAACCGACTACCGCAGGAATACCTAATTCACGGGCAATAATGGCGGCATGGCAGGTGCGCCCACCTCGGTTAGTCACGATGGCAGCCGCGATTTTCATAATCGGCTCCCAGTCAGGCGTGGTAATATCGGCAACCAGCACTTCACCAGGTTGAAAATCAGCTAGGTGTGCCGTACTGCTGATAACATGTGCCGAGCCAGTGGCGATTTTGGCACCGACTGAATGTCCAGTAACAATAATATTACCACTGCCTTTAAGCTGATATTCTTCCAGTATCGTGCCGTGCTGTTGCGATACGACTGTTTCCGGCCTCGCCTGTACCATATACAACTCACCGTCCAGAGCATCCTTGGCCCATTCCATATCCATCGGACGTTCATGGCCTATCTGCTCGCTGTATAATCGCTCTACTTTAATGGCATAATCTGCCAGTGTCAGTACATCCTCATCTGATAAACAAAAGCGTTCGCGCTCAGCTCTGGAAGTGAGAATATTTTTGGTGGCTTCGCGAGTATTCCCTTCGGAGTAGACCATTTTTATTTTTTTTGAACCCATACTTCGTCGCAGCACACAGCGATACCCTTCTTCAAAAGTCGGTTTATGCACATAAAATTCGTCCGGTTCAACAGCACCTTGCACAACATTTTCACCTAAACCATAGGCCGCGGTAATAAAAACTGCATCGCGAAAACCGGATTCAGTATCCAGAGAGAACATCACGCCGCTGGTCGCCAGATCGGAACGCACCATTTTCATGATGCCAATTGATAATGCGACATCGAAATGATCAAAGCCCTGATCTATTCTGTAATGTATCGCTCGATCGGTAAACAAACTGGCAAAACAGCGTTGACAGGCATCCAGCAAGGTTTCTTCACCCTGTATATTCAGATAGGTATCCTGTTGCCCGGCGAAGCTGGCAGTAGGTAAATCTTCAGCTGTAGCCGAACTGCGCACTGCCAGAGTCAAATTCTCACTATATTGTTCTTGTAGCTCACGATAGGCGGCAATAATTTCACTTTGCAGATCATCCGGCAGGTCTGCGGCATAAATAATTTCACGCGCACGTTTACCAGAACGAGCCAGATGCTTAACATCAAGCGGATCAATATCTGCCATAGTTTCCCGTAAGGCCTCCCAGGCATGCGCTTCATCGAGCACATAGCGATAGGCCTCGGCGGTAACCGCAAAGCCATTGGGTACTTTAACGCCTTGCGGCGCTAATTTCTGCACCATTTCACCCAATGAAGCGTTTTTACCACCGACTAGCGGAATATCGTCAATACCGATTTCGTTAAAAAAGCGTATATATTTGTAAGTCATGGTTTTTCTCCTATTCAGCTATATCTACAGATGTAACATTATTAGTGAATGAATATAAAGGTTTTAATCTTTACCGAGCTTTAACAATTCCAGATGTTATTTGTACGATCTTGTTTCGCGCCATTGGTACTGCTAGGGTTAAAATAACTAAATTACCCTCAAACCGATGATTATTCGTGGGCAATTAATCGGTCTGGCGGACGATACAGTGATGGCTAGTGAAACAATATTTCTAGCAGTATAACCAAAATAAACCAACACAATGTAATGTTTTTCTTGGGACTCTTCTCTAACCAGCCAGAACTGTAATGGTTTAATACAGCG
>CAYWLM010000145.1:0-5640 GCA_964459125.1 uncultured Methylomonas sp.
GCAGACTAATAGATACGAGCTTTAATGTCAAATGTAAGGCCTGACCCCAATGTTTAGACCCCAATGTTTACAATGTTTATGCTTGCAGACATTGTAGTTCCAAGGCTATCGGTATTAAGTAATCCATTTCGAAACAGTTCTTGCCAAACAAGACGATATAAATCTTTTTGCGCTCCTAATTCTGGGTAAGCACTTTCAATAACTGAAGTTAATCCCCCCATTGACCAGTTAGGAAATTGGTGATTATACATTTTCGCCCAGCTTTCTGGGTTTTGAAATAATTTAAGAAGAGCAATATGCCAAGAAGTACACGAATCAATTAAATTAAGAAATAATTGTTGTAGTGTATCGTCTGGTGCGCCTGGTAATGCTGAATTCAACACCGCATTTCTTAGAGCACTTAATTTTTCTTGCTCGTGATTTTTAATAGCTACATTACTTGCATGAACCAGAGTAGTAAAAATTTTTCATTTTGCTGAAGATCTTGTTCAGCAACAAAACCTTTTTCATATAGTTCATTTATTGCTTCAGTAACTTGCCCCATCCATTCTGTTTTACGTCTCGCCATTGGTGGCTCAATTAAAGCACTAAAAGTTTCGACAAGAGCACCTCCCAAAACGGGAATTCCTGATATTGCTGCTCTAGTAACGCGATGTGCTTTTTCTGAATCAGGTTCTACAATGGGATCAATTAGTTCTTTATCAATTTTATTCATTCGAAATTTCTTTTACACATAACGCTAAAATAAGCCGCGCGTTTTTTGCGTCGGCTTGATTTTATTTGTTAGGGATAAAATCATTGACAACATACGCAGCGCTTTGATCTTTCTCGAAACTAATTAATCTAGGGCTACAAGCCCTAGAAATTGGGCCATAAAACGCTATTGGTTCTTTATCATTTTCGGGGCTAGTAATTGTATCAATTGTGGAAAGATATTCTTTGTATATATTTTTCACTTGGTCATCACTCAACTTTTGACGATTGCCGCTACAAGAGAATAATTCACCATGCTCCACACCTCTAACACTAGCCTGAAACTGTAGCGTAGAGGTAAGCGAAATAAACTTGTCTTTTTCTCTGTAAAAAGCGACTTGATTTGTTAAAGATGTATTATTCCCTTTAAGCTCAGCAATCAATTTCTTCAATGGCGTGATTTCAACATCAAATCGATGCTTTTCCCAACTTATACCCAAACTGAATGCGCCACCGATTAATGAGAATAATATCCCAACTGATATTACTAGGTGAGCAGGCTTTATTGATCTAAGAAGCTGAGCAATAGTAATTTCGTCTAGATCTTTAGCTGGGCTATTCATGGTTTTCTCCGTGCTCCCTATCATTGTTAATATATGGAAAAAAGTCCATATAGCACCTATATAAGAAGCAAAAAAATCCATCTATCCTTATATTAAACCTAGTAAAATAGATGTTTTTACTTTATTTTTCCACTTACCGCATCATAGCTATCTTTATAATGGAAAGCAATAAAACTCTAGTGGCGAATCATGGACTTTTCAGGATGCTAGATTTGTAGATTAAAACCTTACCTCCAATAATTTTTCTGTATCAGGAGCAAGCAAAATCGCACAATATTTATTTGACCTAATTTGAGTAACTTTATTTAAATCACCTGAATACTTGCCGCTATAAGCGCCTGACCTAATGCTATTCCACCATCGTTTACAGGATATTTTTGTGGGCTTAACACGGTTTTTCCGTGTAGCTGTAATTGCTGCGTTATGGATTCTAATAGCAGCTTGTTTTGAAACACGCCTCCGCTTAAAACAATGGTATTAGTTTGCGTTTGGGCTGCAAGCTTTATTAATAGCGCGACACTTGCTGAAATTAAAGTGTGATGTATTCTAGCAGCTATTACCGCTTTTTTTTGCTGCTGTTGCAAGTCCTGTAAGACAGCCAGCAAAAGTGTTTGAAAATTGAGCACACAGATATTATGTGAGGACTCAATGGCATAGCCATAAGCGTCATCTTGCTGCTGGTTAAATTCTGGTGCTGCCAGGCTTTCTAACATGATAGCCGCCTGTCCTTCATAGGCAATTTGCTCTGGACATATGCCTAATACTGCAGCAAAGGCATCGAACCAGCGTCCACAAGAACTGCTTAAGGGTGAATTGAGCTTCTTTTCTATCATGGTCGCCAGGGTGGATAATGGCTTTGTTTCCAGCAAGCGAATAATATCCAGATCAGCAAATTCTTCGCGTATGACTGCATAGTCAAAGTTATGTGCAAGTTGCGCATAGGCATTACGCCATGGCTCACGTATCGCCTGCACACCACCAGGCATGGGTACTGGCAGTAAATGACCCAGACGCTGGCAAGTAGCATAATCAGCAAGCATAAATTCCCCGCCCCATAATTCGCCCTCCAGACCCATGCCTGAACCATCAAAAACGGCTGCTAATACCGGTGGCGTATCTAAAGCCAGGCCATGTTCAGCCATGCACGCGGCAATATGAGCATGATGATGCTGTATTCGTACCAGGCTTATTGACTGCTGCTGGGCCAGTTGTTGCCCATATTGCGTAGACAAATAGTCGGGATGAAGATCAACGGCAATCATATCTGCATTAAAATCGAATAGTTGTTGATAGCGTTTAATCTGCTGACGGTAATCCTGTTGCGCCGCTACATTTTCCAGATCGCCAATATGTTGTGACACGATAGCCATGCCATCTTTCAGCAGGCAAAAACTGTTTTTTAATTCCCCGCCCATTGCCAGAATTTTCTGCTGTTTGTTAAAACCGTCCGGTAATGGTAGAACTTCGGGGCTGAATCCTCGTGCACGACGTAAGATACGCATTTTATCGCCTAACTGACGCAGCACAGAATCATCCAGCCGGTTTACAATCTCGCGGTTATGCATTAAAAAATAGCCTGCAAGCCCGGCTAATTTTTGCCGTGCTTGTTGATTATCAGTGCATTGTGGTTCATCACTCAGATTGCCTGAGGTCATGACTAACGGGCTGGACAAGTGTTGTAGCAGTAAATAATGTAAGGGGGTATAAGGCAGCATAAAGCCCAGCTTATCCTCAGCGGGCGCAACACTTTTTGCCAGTTTTTTGCCTTGCGCGACTAAAATAATAATGCCAGCTTGTTTAGCTGTCAGAGCTTGCTGCTCGATACTGCTAAACTGAGTATACTCGCTGACTTGCTGGCTATTTTTTGCCATTAAGGCGAAAGGTTTAGCGTAGCGTCTTTTAAGCTGCCTTAATCTGGCTACAGCCTTTTCATTTGTTGCATCACAGGCAAGGTGAAAACCGCCTAAACCTTTAATTGCAATAATATGCCCTTGCCGTAATAACAAAGACGCTTGTTTTATGGGATCAGTAGACGATATGTTCTGCAACCGGGCATCTTCCAGCCAGATCTCTGGTCCACAATCAGAACAGCAGTTTGCCTGGGCATGAAAGCGGCGATTATCCGGGGCATCATATTCCGCCTGACAAGCAGGGCACATAAGGAACTCTGCCATACTGGTATTGCAACGATCATAAGGAATCGCCTTAATAATGGATAAGCGCGGTCCACAGTGGGTGCAATTGGTAAAAGGGTATTGATAGCGGCGATTATGCGGATCGTTAATTTCCGCCAGACACTCAGAGCAAGTTGCTGCATCGGCAGTAATCGTGGTTTGTGCAGGGCTATTATGTTGGCTGTGTATAATTTGAAAGCTGTTAGTGTCGGGGAGCGTGTTCAGCTCAGTCGTTTCTAAAGCAAGAATATTTGCCAGCGGCGGTAATTGTAAAGGAATTTGGCTAATAAAATCCTGTAGCTGAGCTGGACTTCCCCAGGCATGAATCATCACTCCTTGCTCATCATTCCACACGCTCCCTTTAAGCTGGTATTGTCTGGCTAAATGCCAGATAAAAGGACGAAAGCCAACACCTTGTACGGTTCCGCGCACCCGGATGGCTTTGCCCTGCATTAGCAAATGCGCGGCAGTTGTTCACCCGCAAGCCAATCGACAATACGTTGCCCACCAAAAGCGGTGTTCATTTGTATAAAATGGTTATCGTCACTAATCACTGTGCCAATAATTGCGGCATCTCTGCCTAATGGATTCTGTTGCATAGCCGTTAACAATGATGCCGCGTGTTCGGCAGGGCAAATACACACTAATTTACCTTCATTGGCAACATACAGGGGATCAAGCCCGAGAATTTCGCAAGCGGCTCTCACTTCAGATTTTATTGGAATTTTTTGTTCCTCAATTACCATGCCCACTGATGATTGAGCGGCAATTTCATTTAAACTGGTTGCCAGTCCGCCGCGTGTGGGATCGCGCAAACAATGAATATCTTTCGTCACGTCCAGCATATCAGCGACTAAATCATGTAGTGAGGCTGAGTCAGAAATAATTGTCGTAGCAAACTGCAGGTTTTCCCGGCTGGACATAATTGCCACACCATGATCACCGATTGAACCGCTGAGGATAATCGCATCACCCGCCTGAGCTCTATTTCCAGAGATATTTACGCCAACAGGCACCACACCAATTCCGCAGGTATTTATAAATACACCATCACCCTTACCCCGCTCGACTACCTTGGTATCTCCGGTAATAACAGCTGTGCCCGCCTGTTTAGCAGCGGCCGCCATGCTGATGACTATTTTTTCCAGGTCAGCTAGAGGGAAACCTTCCTCAAGAATAAATCCTGCTGATAAATACAAAGGTTTTGCGCCTGACATTGCAACATCATTGACAGTACCGTGTACTGCCAAAGAGCCGATATCACCGCCAGGAAAAAATAGTGGCGTAATCACATGTGAATCGGTACTCATGACCATGCGCCCGGCTTCGACTTCGAATAATGCTTGATCATTGCCTTGTCTAAGCCATTTATTATCAAAATGTTTGACAAATAATGATGCAATCAATTGCGCCATCGCCCGGCCGCCACTGCCATGACTTAGGTCTACCTGTCCATTTTTTATATCCAGGTTCGTTTTTGGCTGTCGCAATGCATCCGATTTCGTCATATTTCTCAACTTGATTTTTAGATTATCTAAATACTATAAGTAGACGTGCAAAATTATTTCAGCAATGTGCACGACACACTTTTACATCATCAACATCGGACCTTGGTTCTTAAGCCTGCATTTTAAAAAGCGGACAAAATTCCCTGCCCTAGGGTCGCATATTTTATTTCGTATAAATTACTTAACAAAAAATAATATAAAAAAATTTCAGCATGGCGAGCACAGAAGTGTAATAAAAAACTCCATGCTTTCTGTGGTAAGTCTTTGATTTTAGATTACTTGGGCTGTTCAACCCATTTGTTTACCTGATTACGTACAACTCACAGCAAAATTAAAAAAATCCTATAATATCAGTATGTTAAGAGTCTCGTCATTCCCGAAGTATTTTATCGGGAATCTTTGCTTAAGCCACGAGATTCCTGCTAAAAGCATGCAGGAATGACGAAGATAGCTGAGAGTTATGGGTAATCAGGTTTGTTTATGCAGACAATCTATTTGCTCTTGCACTCCGCAATCGACCATAAGACCAGTATGCTGCACAAGCGCCTTCTGAAGACACCATGCACGATCCCATCGGATTTTCCGGGGTACATACCGTACCCAGTAATTTACAATCAACAGGTCGTTTTGCTCCGCGTAAAA
>CAYWLM010000146.1:0-5589 GCA_964459125.1 uncultured Methylomonas sp.
ATCATCAGATGCCGGTTTTTGATCGTTAAAAGTCGGAATTTCACTCAGTGAATGAAACGATTCCCAGGCAATACCTTGCGGGTCAGTAATCCAGTATTTATCCGAACGCGCATAACAGCAAGCGGTACCTTCCTGAGCTTCAATCGGCGCCTGAGTGGCATCCAGTTGTTGTTTGATCGTCTCTAATTCCTGTTCATTTTCTGCCTGAATACCCAGGTGATCGAGACCGAGTTTTTGACTACGATTAGAGATTGCAAAATTAACCCGCGGGTCATCCAGCATCCATTTAGCATAGTCCTCATGCTGTAGGGTTGGCTGACAGCCAAACATCGTACTGTAAAATGCAATATTCTGCTTCAGGTCTTCTACTGCTAGGTGAATATGTAATCTTTTCATTAGACTTCCTATAGAGATAAATTAATATGCGTATAAGCATATATTGATAGTAAAAAAATTAGCAACAAATGAGTTTATCGGGGCGGTTATTCATTTTTTGCAAGCGTTGCAGATCGTTTTTAAACAGCTCGGTGGATTCGACAGCCGTCAAGGTATTCTTTAGCAGAGTAGCCATCCAGACAGGTAAGTCAGGATTAATCTGATAATAAACCCATTGACCCTCGCGGCTGTCCTGCAATAAACTGCATAGCCTTAGTGATGCCAGATGGCGAGAAATTTTAGGTTGCGATAAAGCCAATGCAGCTGTTAGTTCGCAGACGCACAATTTGCCTTCTTTTTGCAACAGGGTGACACAACGCAAGCGTGTATCATCGGATAAACATTTAAACAATTGTGCGGGTGTCATAAATAATCTCGTCTTGATATACGCATAAGCATATATTTAAAAAGCTGCAATTGCAACTTTTTGCTGCGCTGAGTTTATTCAGGAAATATGTCACATATGCGCTATATTGAACCAGCGTTACAGCATAATAACCCATTATCTATTTATACAAGCAAGCTGTTTAGGCAAATGGACGGTTCTCTGATTTATCTATGCCGGGATTTATTTTTATTGCCCTGGGCTTGTAAGCTTTTTTATATCTGCACGACTTATTAATATCTCACACAATAGGCAAACAAAATGACTTCTTCACGTATTATTTTACTAATTTTTATCGCTGCCTTTTTTGGCGCTTTTTTTTACTTTGACTTAGGAAATTATTTAACTTTAGAAAGCTTGAAAGCTCAGCAATCTGTGATAGAAAACTATCGTGTTGCACATCCTTTATTAGCAATTGCGGTTTATGCGCTGATTTATATTGCTGTAACCGGTTTATCTCTCCCAGGGGCGGCTATTTTAACCTTGGCAGGCGGTGCAGTTTTTGGAGTGTTATGGGGAACGCTTATTGTTTCTTTTGCCTCTACCATTGGCGCAACCCTGGCCTTTCTAGCGGCACGCTTTTTATTTCGTGATGGTGTCAAAGCTAAGTTTGGCGACCGTTTGCAAGCAATAGATGAAGGTGTCGCGCGTGAAGGGGGCTTTTATTTATTTACCTTACGCTTAGTGCCGGTGTTTCCTTTCTTTATGATTAATCTATTAATGGGCTTAACCAATATCAAAACTTGGACTTTTTATGTAATAAGCCAGATAGGTATGTTAGCAGGGACAGTCGTCTATGTGAATGCAGGAACACAGTTGGGTAAAATTGATTCTTTAGCAGACATTTTATCGCCTGCATTAATCGGTTCATTTATTTTATTAGGGCTTTTTCCTTTGTTAGCCAAGAAAATTGTCACCGCATTCAGGAGCACAGAAAATGTATAAGAAAAGAAATAAACCCAAAAAATTCGATAACAATATTGTTGTCATTGGCGGTGGATCAGCAGGTCTGGTGACCTCTTATATCGCAGCAGCGGTTAAAGCGAAAGTGACTTTAATCGAAAAACATAAAATGGGTGGGGACTGTTTAAATACGGGTTGTGTTCCCTCAAAAGCGTTGATCAAATCCAGTAAATTATTATCCATGCTGAAACGCTCAAAAGAATTTGGTATTAATGAAATAACAGCAGACTTTAAATTTGGCGAAGTCATGGAACGTGTACAAGGTATTGTACAAACTGTTGCTCCGCATGATTCAGTTGAGCGTTATACAGAATTAGGCGTTGATGTTATTCAAGGTGAAGCAAAAATTTTGTCGCCTTGGGAAGTGCAAGTAAAAACAGCAGAGGGCACTAAAGTAATCACCACACGCTCTATCGTTATTGCCGCTGGCGCACGCCCGTTTGTACCGCCGATTCCCGGGCTGGATAACATAGATTATTTAACCTCGGATAACGTCTGGAACTTACGTGAACAACCTAAACGTATGGTGGTATTAGGGGGTGGCCCGATTGGTAGTGAATTGGCACAGGCATTTGCCCGTTTAGGTGTTAATGTGACACAGGTTGAAATGGCACCGCGTTTGCTGATTCGCGAAGATATTGAAGTTTCGGAAGCCGTCGCGGCCAGGTTTATTAAAGAAGGCATTGATGTCAAATTAGAGCATACCGCCAAAGAATTTATTATCGAAAATGGCGAAAAAATTCTGCTGGCAGAACATAAAGGTGAGCAAGTGCGTATCCCTTTTGATCAGGTATTATTAGCCATTGGGCGTGTTGCCAATACTACCGGCTATGGTCTGGAAGAACTAGGTGTGCAATTATCCGATCGACGTACCGTACAAATTAATGACTTCCAGGAAACCAATTTTTCTAATATTTATGCCTGTGGTGATGTTTCAGGTCCTTACCAATTTACGCATACGGCAGCGCATCAAGCATGGTATGCCTCGGTCAATGCATTATTCGGTTCATTTAAAAAATTTAAAACCGATTACTCTGTCATTCCCTGGGCAACTTTTACTGATCCTGAAGTGGCGCGTGTCGGTATTAATGAGCTAGAAGCAAAAGAACAGGGTACTGCTTATGAGGTCAGTGTTTATGGGATTGATGATTTAGATCGAGCAATTGCCGATGGTGAAGCGCATGGTTTTGTAAAAGTCTTGACCGTCCCAGGAAAAGATAAAATCCTGGGTGTGACCATTGTTGGTGAGCATTCAGGCGATTTAATTGCAGAATTTGTTTTAGCAATGAAATATAAACTGGGTCTAAATAAAGTCCTGGGTACCATTCATATTTACCCAACTATGGCAGAAGCCAATAAATATGTCGCGGGTGTTTGGAAAAAGAACCATCAGCCTGAGAAATTATTACAGTGGGTTGCTAAGTTTCATGCCTGGAAACGGGGGTAAGTTTTTATTGAATAACAAAGTGGGCTATATGGGTATCATCTATAATAAGGTTACTTATATATTGAAGGGATATTCTTATGACTCAAACAGACACATCACCTGAGAATTGGCTTAACGACTATGGAGACCTGCTGTATCGCTATGCGTTAATACGGGTACGATCAGAAGCAACAGCAGAAGATTTGGTACAAGAAACCCTGCTTGCAGGATTTCAGAGCTTTGATCGGTTTTCAGGTCAATCCACGGTAAGAACATGGTTGGTGGGTATTTTAAAGCACAAAATCATCGATCATTTTAGAAAAAATCGGCATGAAATAACGACACTTAATGATACTGAAACAGCGGATGATATCTTAGCCTATCAATTTGACCAACAAGGAAACTGGAAAATTAATCTGATTGAATGGGGAACGCCTGAAAAAAGTATGGACAATGAACAGTTCTGGGTTGTGTTTAATGATTGCCTTTCTCGTTTACCACAACGTATGGCTGATCTCTTATTATTACGTACCGTTGATGGCCTGGAAACAGAAGAATGCTGCGCTTTATTAGGCTTTGAGACAGATAACCAACTGTGGGTGACTTTATCCCGTACCCGCGTAAAACTAAGACTATGTCTGGAAACAAACTGGTTTAGTAAGGAATAACTTATGTATAAATGTAAAGAAATAATAGAACTGACATCTAAGAATATGGAAACTTCATTGCCGTGGTACACGCGTATGGAAATGCAAGCCCATTTTCTGATATGTAAAACCTGTCTTCGCTATGCACAGCAATTGGCTATGATGCAGAAGGCATTAGGAGTTATGCACGGACATACAGTCTCTTGTAAGTTACCTGAAGCGGCAAAGCATCGTATAGCAAAGAAATTACAGCAAGTTAAAGAAAATGCTGAAAAATGAAACAATGATTAAGCCTCACTGTATGTAGTTACCTATACCAGTATCGCAGTATATAATTCTCAGTTATTACGTTGTTGATTGCAAAAAACTACATGATGTTTTTCTATTTGCTTAATAATTCCAGTATTAAAACATCACACGAGCCACAACCTGTATTTGCACCGGTAGCAGATGAGATCTTATCTAAAGTATCAGCGCCTTTGCTAATAAGTTGCTCAATTTTTTCCTTGCTCGTTCCCGTGCAGGTGCAAATAATGGTTTTTTGTTGTTTCGAACAGTTACTGGTATTCATTAGAAATTGCTTATTATTGTTTAACTAGTTTTTTAGCAAAAACATATAATACCTGAAACCTTGACCATGCAGAATATTACTGACGCCTTTAGTTTTTTTGAGCCAGTGCATGCAGGCGTTCCCATTCCTGTTCCAGAGTATTATCGGGCATACTGGTTTCTGCCCGCTTATACCAGTATTTGGCATTAGCTATATCACCTTCTATGCGATGTAAGTAAGCATGGATTAAACAAGCCATAGGGTCTGTATAAGCCTGTATCTGGTGATGCGCCTTGTCCCAGTTCCCTTGTTTTGCTGTGTTTAATACCGCTATGTAATTTAAGGTCATTTTGTTGCTTATTGTTTGTGGATCATGATATTACATGGGGATAAAGAATAATCTAAGCAATATTGATTTATCAATAGACTAGCCCTTACCCACTGCATGAGCCAGACCCTGATTATACAAGGCAGCAACCAGGTTCGCGTGATAAACCATGCCCACCAGACGATGTTCTTTATTAATAATGGGGATTTGTCGGTGTCCTTGCAGAGACATTAGTGGAATCAGCTCTGCGATATGGGTCGTTTCCGCTAAAGTAACAACGGATTGAGTCATAATATGCCCTACAGACTCAGGCTTGTTAGTGTGGATCTTGGCAGTGCGGCGAATAAAACGGCGGAATTGATCTGGCAAACTATCATAGGCATTTAAATTAATATTTTTAAAAAAATCATGCCAGGTAATAATTCCTATGACATGATTAGCGCTATCTACGACTGGAATGACTTTGAGTTTTTTTGATTGAATTAACTTCCAGGCGTCTTCTACTTCTGTACCATATTCAACGGTGGTGATATCACGCAGCATAATATCAGCACAGCAAATATTACCGCGTACGCGTTTAAAGGTATTCATTTCGGCACTACTTAATAGATGACTTAGCTCAGTTGTTGTTATATCTACAAAGCTGTTCGAATTTTTTAATGCCAGTTCAATATCCTGTTTACTGATGCCTATTTTATGCTCAGGTGCAAGCGCATTATCACTTGGACTCTTTTCTGCTTCTTTTGTTACTAACGCGCTGGGATAGTCCCGATTCATAATCCAGCGATTAATAATCACTGTGAGTATTAACATGATGATAAGGTTAATGCCCACAGGTACTAGCATAAATGAGTA